>JBEPWN010000014.1:0-20050 GCA_041642395.1 Marinilabilia sp.
CAGATGTAATTAATCGTTGCATTTATCATCTTATTTTTAAAACCGGATTGCTGTGTTAAAACGACTTCTGCTTACATTCTTAATTCTGAATCTTTTCATTATAACCAGTGCCATCGGATCCTCCGAATGGGAAAACCTTTCGGAAAAGTCGTCCATATCGTTACTTACCTGTGCGCCCGGAGATGAATTATACTCGGTATTTGGGCATACCGCTATCAGGGTGTCCGATCCATCCCTGGAAATTGATCTGGCTTTTAATTATGGGACTTTCGATTTCAATACTTCCTTTTTTTATTTCAAGTTTGCCCATGGAAATCTTGATTATTTGCTTTCAGTAACCAGTTTTAAGCGTTTTATGCGTGAATATTTCATTGGTGGTCGTTCGGTTTGGGAGCAGGAACTGCAGCTTTCACATCAACAAAAGAATGATCTTTTCAGAGCATTGGTAGTGAATGCTCAACCCGAAAACAGAGCTTATCAATACGATTTTTTTTATGACAACTGTGCCACCAGGGTTGGAGATATTATACTAGAACAACTTGATGAGAAGGTTTTGTTTGCCAATACCAGGGATTCGGCACAATTGTCATTTCGACAGGCTATCCATCCTTATCTTATCAATAAACCCTGGGCTCGTCTTGGGATTGACCTGGTTCTTGGTTCGCCTGCCGATAAAAAAACGGATTCTCTTTCAGTTATGTTTTTACCTGATTATCTTATGGAACAGTTTTCGGGAATTCAGTTCGTTAATGGAAATGAGTTAGTACATTTGGTCAAGAGTCAGAATATTTTACTGGACTTTACCGGCACAAACGGTGCTGAAAATGATGGAATATCTTCAATCGTATTGATATGGATGATTGCATTAGTTATTGCACTGTTGACGGTGGCTGAAATATCGGGTGCCATACAATTAAAAATTCTGGATATTATATTGTTTTTGTTGGCAGGAATTATAGGACTGGTAGTGGCTTATCTGACATTTATTTCAAATCATTTAGTTACAAGTCCCAATTGGAATTTGATATGGGCCAATCCGTTTTGGTTTTTTCTGGTTACAAATGTAAAAAATGTTTTAGTGCGTTTCTTAAGATTGATTCAATTTGGAGGTCTTGTTTTATTGATTTTGTTTTCCGGGGTTTTACCGCAATTTTTTCCTCCGGAATTTTTGCCTGTTTGGATCATTTTGGCTTTCAGACTGGGAAGTCCCATGTATTCCGCATATAAAAAATGATTTAATGAATGGCAGTGTAAATATTTTACATTCAACGGAATACATCTTAATTATTTCTTGTTTTCCGGAGGCTTTACTGCTTGCAAGGGTGTTATGGGGTTGTTAATCTTAGGCCGGGTTAAGCTTGCAGTCAAATAGGTGTTCCTGACTTTCTTAATTATGATCAATACGCAGCTGATAATTCGGAATAATAAATTGGATCCGGATTCCGGCAGTATTTTGATGAATGCATGTCATTCTGTTATATAAGAACCATAAATCTGAAACATTCTATTTGCAAATCCGTAAAGTAATTTTCAAATTTAAGATGATCTTTTCTAATAAAAGTATTATTTTTGAAAAGTATCACAGGGTTTTTATTATGAATATATCCGAAATATTGTTTAGATTGAATATGGGGGAAGTAATTGCAACAGATTTTTCGGTTATAATTTAATGGTATGAAAATAGAATATAAAGCACTTCTAATAATGGCTGGGCTAATGGTCGGACTGGCCAGCAAATACATAACCGGTCCATCGATTCAATCATTTGGTACTGATTTTACTCCTCCGGCACCTGTGGCTGCGTCTTTGCGTATATCCGGATTTTTCTCCGACGATCCCCTTTTTGAATCTATAGATAAAGATATAAACAGATTTCTGGATCGTAATAAGCTCACCGGGGTTTCACTCGCCATTGCCAAAGATGGTAATATGGTATTTTCGAAGGGATACGGCTGGGCCGATAAGGATAATCGGGTACGTATTGAGCCATATCATTTGTTCAGAGTTGCCAGTGTTTCAAAACTGATTACAGCCGCTGGTGTTATGAAGCTTGTGGAACAAGGGAAAATAGAACTGGATGATTATGTGTTTGGAGAGAAAGGTATTTTGAACGATAAACCATTTGATGTTTATGCCGACAGAACTGTAGAAGATATTAAAGTTATTCATCTGCTTAATCATTCAGGAGGCTGGACCAATCGCTGGGGGGATCCTATGTTCATTCCTCATGCTGTTGCTCGCGGACTTGACAAAGAACTACCTGTTGATGCAACAGATATTATTGAATATATGCTGGGAAAACGGTTGCATTTTAAACCCGGTACGATGTCTTCATATTCCAATCTTGGATATGCTATTCTGGGTAAAGTCATAGAGAAAAGCTCTGGGGAAGATTATGAGTCATTTATTAAAACAAACATCATGTATCCACTGGGTATATTTGATATGAAACTGGGAGGAAGCTATCTCACCGAAAGGGCTGAACTCGAAGTTAAGTATTACGAACCCCTGGATACCTATTTGGTTCGAGATTTTAGGAACATCAACAAGAAGGTTGCACGTGCATATGGAGGCAATGACATTCATACTCTGGGGCCTGCCGGGGGCTGGCTCGCTTCTTCAACTGATTTACTCAAATTTATGCTTTCAATTGATGGAATGAATGGTCCACAGGATATATTAACAAAAGAGTCTGTCGAAGCGATGACGGAACCCACTAAATCGTATCTGGATCCCATTGGCTGGCGTGGTGTAAGAGGTGATGTGTGGTACCGTACCGGAACACTTGCGGGGACATCTGCACTAATGGTTCGGCGAGACGATGGGTTTTCTTATGTGGTTCTTTTTAATGGCAGCACATGGAAGGGGCCAATGTTATCGGCTGATATTCGCCGGATGATGGATAATACCATAAGAAAGACATCTGATTGGCCCGAATATGATTTATTTGATCTGGCCAGTTCATGGAATTAATCTATTCTTAATACCAATAGTCGATTAAAAAAGCTCAAACGCAGAGGTGCAAAGACGCAAAGTTTTTATTATAAAAGAGTTGTGGTTAGTGGTCGCCATTGTTCAAACCTTTTCAAAGCCAAATAGTTTTTGATCCCCGGGAACCTGGAGCCAGCATGTTTTTTAAAGCCATCCATATAATGCATGTTGTTAATGTCTTAATATTGTGATTTCGTAAGTTCTCTTATTTGTCTTATAATTGACATTATGTTAATTTATACATATTAAAAAAAGGCAGGATTATTTCCTGCCCTTTTTTATTGCATAATAAATAAGATTGTAAATCCATTCATTACATGCCTTCAGGAGTAGACTCCGCCGCAGCAGGTCCTTTAATTTCCTCCAGTTGTTTAACCACTTCATCATATTTATCATTCATCTCGAAACGATAATACAACCCTTTGAGACTTTCCAGAACCTCAGATTGATCAGGCTTCGCTTCATGTGCTTTTTGCATATATGGCAATGAAGCCTTAAATAAACTGTCAGCTTTGGCTTTTTCAGCCTGGAATTTAGCATGATCTGTTTCAGCATTGGCAACATTCATTTGCTCAATGGCCTGATTGTAATAAATCACACCCAAATTAAATAATGCATCGAAATAATCCTCATCTAATTCAAGAGCTTTCTTATAGTCTTCTTTAGCTTCTTTATATTTCTGATTTTGATCATAAAGCACACCTCTGGCATAATAATAAGTCGGATTTTCGGGATTGGTTTTAACCGCTTCATCCAAATAATCCATTGCCCGATCATTTTGCTTGGTTTCCAGGTAGTAATTAATCAACTGTGTCAGCAAACGGTCATCTTCGGGATACTTTTCAAATCCTGTTTGTAGATTTTGTTCCATTTTGGAAGAATCCTGCATGGTACCGTAAACCTGATGCAAAAGCAAAACCGCGTCTCCTCCACCATAACTATACTCAATGGATTCTTCAAGATATTCCGAAGCCTTGTCCCAATTCTGGGCATTGTAAGCTGCCAATGCCGTGTTATAGATAATGGCTGTATCGACAACCGGATCATCCTGCTGAAACATATCAAGATTATTGACCTTCAATACATTTTCGAATGCAACCATGGCATTCTCATAATTTTGCTGGTTGAAACCTTCAATCCCTGCATTGGTCAATTCATTTAAAAAAAATGTTAAAGCTACTTTGATCTCATTTTCAAACCGTCCACGATCAGCTTTATCAAGTTCGATGGCTTTCATGTAATGATCTACTGCATCCTGAAGCAACTGAATATCTTGCTCCTTTTTGTGTTTCGCTGCAGCAATCTGTGCAGCAACAATGTAAGTCTTGGGCCAGTCCTTAGAACGTTTATGTTCATAAGCATCCTCAATTCGTTCCTCGGCTGCCTCTATGTCTCCATTTTCAAGATAGGCCTGGGCAGCATTAACTTTCCTTTTTTGGCCATACGCCGTTGCCATCATAAACATGGCAATTGCAATAAAAAATAGTTTTTTCATCTTTATCATTTTTAAAATTGGAATTTTTAAAGAACATTAAACATTTTCTTCATTATCAGTTTCATCAGCATCATCCGACTGTTTTTCCAAAATTCCGGAAGCGATTATATCTTCTTCCATTTTTTCTTCCGACAGTACTTTTGTTACTGACGCAATCATGTCTTGTTTTTTATCAAGATTGATCAATCTGACACCCTGAGTTGCTCTTCCTGTTACCCGGATATCTGCCACAGCAACCCTTATGGTTACTCCTGACCGATTAATGATCATCAAGTCATTATCATCATTTACATTTTTGATGGTAATCATGTCACCGGTTTTTTCGGAAATACGCATGGTTTTGACACCTTTACCACCCCTATTGGTAACACGATAATCTTCAAGACTGGAACGTTTTCCGTATCCTTTTTCAGAAACAACAAGGATGTCCTCTGTTTTATCCTTAACACATATCATGCCAACCACTTCATCAGTTTCGGAGGTCATCGTTATTCCTCTGACTCCCTGTCCTTTTCGCCCAATTGAGCGCACATGCGTTTCGTTAAAGCGTATGGCTCTTCCCGAGCGTGTAGCCATAAGGATCTCACTCTTTCCGTTGGTAAGGCGTGCTTGTATCAATTCATCGTCCTCCCGGATATTTATGGCAATCACCCCGGACTGCCGTGGTCTGGAATAATCAGCAAGCAGCGATTTCTTAATAATTCCTTTACGGGTTCCCATTACAATATAATGTGAATTTGTAAATTCTTCATCATTAAGTTTCTTAACCCGAATAAAAGCTTTTACGGTATCTTCAGAATCTATTTGCAATAAATTCTGAATGGCACGACCTTTTGAGTTTTTACTTCCTTCCGGAATTTCATAAACCTTAAGCCAGAAACAACGTCCTCGTTTTGTGAAAAAGAGCATAGTATTATGCATTGAAGCCGGATAGATATGCTCAATAAAATCCTCATCGCGTGTTGTACTTCCTTTGGATCCCACTCCTCCGCGATGCTGAGTTCTGAATTCGGAAAGTGGTGTACGTTTAATATATCCTAAATGAGAAATGGTAATTATCATTTCCTCGTCGGCATAGAAATCTTCTGGATTAAATTCTTCCGAGGAATAAACAATTTCGGTTCGACGTTCATCTTTATACTTACTCTGGATCTCAAGCATTTCATTCTTAATGATCTCCATACGTAAATGAACCTGCGCCAGAATTTCTTTCAACCGCTCAATTTCTTTAATCAAAGCTTCATATTCAGATCTGAGCTTGTCCTGTTCCAGTCCGGTTAACTGACGAAGACGCATTTCTACAATAGCACGCGCCTGAATATCGGTGAGTTCAAAACGTTCGATAAGTTTCCTTCGTGCCTCATCCGGATTCTGAGCTGCCCTGATAATCCTGATAACCTCGTCAATATTATCACTTGCTATGATCAGTCCTTCCAAAATATGGGCACGTTTTTCAGCCTGATCCAATTCAAATTGAGTGCGGCGTGTTACAACATCGTGCCTGTGCTCAACGAAATGCTGAACAATTCCTTTGATGGTGAGCATTTGCGGACGGCCGTGTACCAGGGCGATACAATTTACCCCAAAAGATGATTGCAATGAGGTATACTTATAAAGGTGATTAAGCACGACGTTAGCAATGGCCTCTCTTTTCAGATCAATAACAATGCGCATTCCATCACGATCCGACTCATCATTGACGTTTGAGATCCCTTCAATTTTCTTGTCATTTACAAGATCCGCAATTTTTACGATAAGATCGGCCTTGTTGACCATATACGGGATTTCGGTAATGACGATTTTTTCGCGTCCGTTAGTTTCTGTTTCTACTTCGGAACGCGCCCGGATTACTACCCGTCCCCGCCCGGTTTCATAAGCCTCTTTAACTCCCTGGTATCCATAAATAATCCCTCCGGTTGGAAAATCAGGTGCTTTAATAACCTTGACAAGCTCCTCAATACTGATTTCCGGATTATCAATGTATGCCACAATGGCATCAATAGAATCGCTCAGGTTATGAGGCGGCATGTTTGTGGCCATACCCACGGCAATACCCGAAGAACCATTGACCAGCAAGGCCGGAATACGGGAAGGCAAAACAGTTGGTTCCTTTAGTGAATCATCGAAATTGAATTGAAAATCGACCGTGTTTTTTTCAATGTCGCCAAGCATCTCTTCCGAAAGCCGGTTCAACCGGGCCTCAGTATAACGCATGGCCGCAGGGCTATCGCCATCCACAGACCCCATGTTACCTTGTCCGTCAACCAGCATATAGCGCATCGACCATGGTTGAGCCATTCGCACCATTGCATGGTAGACCGATGAATCGCCATGAGGGTGGTACTTACCAAGCACCTCTCCTACAATTCTTGCCGACTTTTTGTAAGGCTTATTTGACGCCATACCCAAATCATGCATTCCGTAAAGCACACGACGGTGTACCGGTTTTAAACCATCTCTTACGTCAGGCAAAGCCCGGGAAACGATCACCGACATCGAATAATCGATGTAGGCCGACTGCATTTCCTCTTCAATGTTAATCTTAATTATTCTTTCTCCATCAGCCATTTAATATAGTCTTTAGATGAGTCTGAAATAAAAAAAGGCCTTCCTTCTGAGGCCATTTTTTCACCGCCCTAAATTAATCATTTCCGGCCAAACCCGAAAATAAAGAGGCTTATTTTTTATGCTGAAAGCTTCCTGGGAATTTTGCTCTTTTTATTGTAATTTTGAAGATAAAGGAATCTTAAATCCTGCAATTATGACATAGTTATATTAATTGCATAATTTTTGATTAATGTTTATCTTAAAAATAAAAATCGAGAAGAAATATATGGACTTAAATTTTTCATCTAAAATCCGAGAGGTACTGACTATTAGTCGAGAAGAGGCTTCCAGATTGGGTAATCCGTTTCTGGCTCCAGAACATTTGATGTTAGGGCTGTTGGATGACCCCGGAAGCAAAGCCGGAAAAGTCCTTGACAAATTGAACGTTGATTTTGAACTTGTGCGTGATACCATAGAAAGAAAAATAAAAGAACGAACGCCATTGAACCAAAACGACCAGTTACCTCTTTTAAAATCAACAGAACAAGTATTAAAGCTTGTTCATTTAGAAGCCAGGGCCCTTAAAAGTCCCAAAGTAAATACGCTGCATCTTTTGATGGCCCTGCTAAAAGATAGCGGCAGCACAATTTCTGATATTATGAAAGACTACGACGTACAATACGAGCAATTAAGATCTATAGCTGAAAAATCATCTCCACAGGGAAAAGCTCAGATGCCCGATGATGATGATGCCGATTCACCATTTTCTTCGCAAGGAGGTGGCGGCGGTCATGAAGGCGGTAAACCAGGTGCCGGAAAGCCCGGTTCGGATACTCCTGTTCTTGATAATTTCGGGATAGACATCACACGTGCAGCTGAAGAAGGACGGTTGGACCCCATTGTGGGACGTGAGCGGGAAATAGAACGACTTGCACAGATTTTGAGCCGTCGCAAAAAAAACAATCCTGTTCTGATTGGTGAACCGGGGGTTGGTAAATCAGCCATTGCTGAAGGACTGGCACTTCGCATTATCGACAAGAAAGTATCCAGGGTGTTATTCGACAAACGTGTTGTTACCCTCGATCTGGCATCTATTGTAGCCGGAACAAAATACAGGGGACAGTTTGAGGAACGCATAAAGGCCATCCTCAATGAATTGTCGAAAAACCCCAATATTATTTTGTTTATTGATGAAATTCATACCATTGTGGGAGCAGGCGGCGCCACAGGATCACTCGATGCAGCAAATATGCTTAAGCCTGCCTTGGCGAGAGGTGAAATTCAGTGTATTGGAGCCACAACCCTTGATGAGTATCGACAACACATTGAAAAAGATGGAGCGCTTGAACGTAGGTTTCAAAAAGTAATGATCGAACCTACTTCAGTAGATGAAACCATTGAGATTCTGAACAATATCAAAGAAAAATATGAGGATCATCACAATGTCAATTTTACTCCTGAAGCCATTGATGCATGTGTAACTCTGACCGAACGTTACATCTCAGACCGACATTTGCCTGATAAAGCGATAGATGCAATGGATGAAGCTGGTTCACGGGTACACATCAGCAATATAGTGGTTCCCCAGAATATTCTTGAATTGGAACAAAAGATTGAAGAAACCAAAGAGAACAAAATAAAAGCGGTTAAGGCCCAGAATTTTGAATTGGCAGCGAGCTTTCGTGATAAAGAAAAAACAATTATTGACGAGCTGGAGGAATCTAAATCAAAATGGGAAGAAGAATTGCAGAGAAACCGTGAAACAGTAAGTGGCGAGCAGGTTGCTGAAGTTGTAGCCATGATGACTGGTATTCCGGTGCAGCGTGTAGCTCAGGCCGAAGGATCCAGACTTATGAAAATGGGTGAAGAACTCAAAGGCAAAGTCATTGGACAGGATGAGGCTATTACAAAAATCGTAAAGGCCATACAGCGTAATCGTGCCGGACTAAAAGATCCCAACCGTCCGATTGGATCATTTGTTTTTCTGGGACCCACTGGAGTGGGAAAAACTCATTTGGCAAAAATCCTGGCGCAGTATCTCTTTGACACAACCGAGGCTCTGATTCGAATAGATATGAGCGAATACATGGAGAAATTCAGTGTGTCGCGATTGGTTGGTGCTCCTCCGGGATACATCGGATATGAAGAAGGCGGACAATTGACCGAAAAGGTACGTCGCCGTCCTTACTCAGTTGTATTACTCGATGAAATTGAAAAAGCGCATCCCGATGTATTCAACATCCTGCTGCAGGTTATGGATGAAGGACGACTTACCGACAGTCTGGGGCGGAGGGTTGACTTTAAAAATACCATTATTATTATGACATCGAATATTGGAACACGCGAGCTCAAGGATTTTGGACGTGGTGTTGGTTTTTCCACCGGTACACAACAGAGTGATGCAGCTCACACCAAAAGCGTAATCGAGAAATCATTGAAAAAAGCTTTTGCCCCTGAGTTTCTGAATCGTATTGATGATGTAGTTATTTTCAATAGTCTGGAGAGAGAAGACATCCGGAAAATTATTGATATTGAGCTTCAGGGACTGTATCAGAGAGTAGAATCACTGGGATATAAGCTTGAATTAACCGATGAAGCCAGAGACTTTATCGCATCCAAGGGATTTGATATTCAGTATGGAGCACGTCCATTGAAACGAGCCATACAGAAATACCTCGAAGATGAAATGGCAGAAGTGATCATTCAGGCCTCCATCAGCGAAGGCGATATTATTAAAGTGGACTTTGATAAGGAGCATGAGAAGATCACAACAGAAATCATAAAACTGTCTGAAAATCCGGAACAGAAAAAAAATAAAAAAGAAGATGATGTTGAAAAATCAAATCAAGCTAAAAATAATTGATTAAAATAACAATAGATCGTTAGATTTTGAGATGTAAGATTTAAGACGAATCGAATAAGCTTGTTAACACTGGCTTGAGTTCAAAAAATAAAAAAACCGCGACACATTAAATGTCGCGGTTTTTTTTATCTCTATTTTATTTCAATACTCCGTTAAGCTTTTGCAATAAGCTGCAATTCAATTATTTGAATCTAAAGATGTTTGTTAAAGCACAGTGATACAAGATTATTCGATTCGACTATTAATTTCAGCCAGAGATGCTTTCGCACTGGAATTATCGGGATCATACTTCAAAACCTTTTCAAACCAAGGCTTTGCTTTAGCAAAAGCTTCATTTGCTTTGGCATTTATTTCATCATACTGCTCAGGATCAGCATTTTGAGCCGAGGCCAAAATCTGAGATGCTTCATTGAACGGCTCAGATCCTTTTTTCAGGTAATAATTTACAAGCATTTTCTTCATATGTCCGACATACTTACTCGACTCAAACTCTTTGATGGCTTCAACCAAAACTTCTTCCATCTCATCCTCACGATCCTGCTTGTTCAATGAATAAGCAATGTAATATGTGGAAATGTCTTCACGAAACCCTTGGTTTTTAGCCATTTGATAATACTGGATGGCTTTGTCATAATTTTCAATGCGACGCGCACTGGTGGCCATATTGTACACCATAGCTTCTTCAACTGGTTCACCTTCATCCCAATTGGCTACAGCTTGTTCATAAAGTTCAAGCGCCTTTTGATAATCTTTATTCCGGAGGGCCTCATTTCCTTCATTCTTATACTCTGCGGCTGATTTGTCCTGTGCCAAAATGCTACCCGCAAGTGCAAAAAACACGAAACTAGCTGTCAATAAATACTTCATAATACGATCCTATTTAATATTTGAAAATTATTAATTCTTCAGACTGTAAAAGTAGCCTTTTTCATAAAAAATGAAAACAAAAAACAGGCCAAACCTTAAAATACTTTAAAAAAGCTCCATTAATTAAATATTTAGCAAATAATCTTTTAATGCATCGTAATCAGTCCTCATCGTTTGTTTATTCTGATTTTTTCCAGCAGTGGTTTGGAACTCAGCCCTAAGTTTCGACGCCACATCGGGCAATACATCATCGATGATCTCGACAAATTTCCGGGGATGAGCAGTTGAAACAAAAAATCCGGATTCATTGCCCTTCAATTCACGGCTCAGGCCCACATATCCCGCGGCCGAATGAGGATCCAACACATAATTATACTGTGTATAAACATTTTTGATGGTTTCTTTTATTTCGGCATCGGTCACCCGGCTGGAATTAAGAAAATTACGAAGCCCACCAATGTTATTTTGAAAAAGTGCGTAAAGCCGGGGAAAATTGCTGGGATCTCCCACATCCATGGCATTGGCCAATGTAACAATGGTTTCGCGGGGATCGTATTTACCCGACTCCAAAAATCGGGGAACCACATCATTGGCATTTGTGGCAGCCAGAAAACGCGAAACAGGAAGACCCATTCTATGAGCGAGTACTGCTGCTGTAATATTGCCAAAATTTCCGCTGGGAACACTTACCACCGGCAATGTATCGGGTTGTTTCTCCTGCATACGTGCAACACCTTCAAAATAGTAAACCATTTGCGGCAGCAAACGACCCATATTGATCGAATTAGCAGAAGTAATAACCATTTGCTGGCGCAAAGACCGGTCATTAAAAGCCTGCTTTACCAGCCGCTGACAATCATCAAAAGCGCCATTAATGGAAATGGCATGGATATTATGACCCAAACCGGTCATTTGGTTTTCCTGATAGGGACTGATTTTCCCTTCCGGATAGAGAATTACCACTTCAATGCCAGGCACTTTATAAAAACCATTTGCCACTGCTCCACCTGTATCCCCCGAAGTGGCTGTTAAGACAACCATTTTATTATCTTTCACCGGATAAAGATGACTCATCAATCTTGATAAAAACCTGGCTCCTACATCTTTAAATGCCTGGGTAGGCCCGTGAAAAAGTTCGAGCACATTAACATTATCGTGAATATTGACCAGTGGTATCGGAAAAGAGAAGGTCTCTTCAACAATTTCCTTTAATGAAGTATCATCAATTTCTTCATTTGTATAGGGTTGCAGAACAGAAAATGCAATTTCATGAAGAGAAGATTCCGAAAGCCGGGAAAAAAAGATTTCATCCAGCACTGGAATTTTTTCAGGCATAAAAAGACTTCCATCATCTGATAATCCCTTAAAAACAGCTTCTGAAAGTGAAACCAACTGATATTTTTCACCTAAACTTTTATATTTCATAATTTATAAACATCCACATTAATGTCATGAAAATAACTTCTCGAGAACCCCACCATCTTTTAATAATCCCAGTGACCCATTTTTTACTGAATATTCATTAAAAACAGAAACATTATCAGGTTTTTCACTGGGCTTAATGATCATAAACGGAACCGGATCAGAAGTGTGTATTCTGAGTTCGCAAGGTGTGGGATGGTCTGGTAACAATGCCAATGACACGGGTTCATCAAGTTGCTGAATTCCTTCCCATAAAGGTTTAAGCAATCGTTGGTCGAAATCCTCTACCACCCTCTTTTTTAATTCCTTATCTCCTTCATGCCCTGCTTCATCAGCAGCTTCAACATGTAAAAACACAAAATCAACTTTTTTCAAAGCATTGACCGCAGCTTCCGCTTTGCCCTCATAATTGGTGTCAAATAATCCTGTGGCACCATCCACATAAATATTTTCCAGTCCTGCCATTCCCCCAATGCCCCGTATCAGGTCTACTGCAGAAATAACTGCTCCTGATTTTATGCCCCACCGTTCTTCAAATGTAGGAAAACCACCTGCTTTTCCGGGTGACCATGGCCAGATTGCATTTGCCGGTGGCAATCCTTTTTCACGGCGTTTTTGATTGATAGGATGATTATCCAGAATTTCGATGGACTGCTTAATTAAATCTGTCAGCTGACCGCCGGTTTGGCCCCCACTGCCCTGCCCTGAAGGCAACAATGGCTCGAATTGTGCACCAGGATGGTCGTGCGGTGGATGACAAACTACACCTACATCACCATTCTTCAGCATCATCAAATTCCGGTAACTGACCCCTTGAATAAAACGGGCACCTTTGATGATCATATGATCGTTCAAAACCGATAATAACTCGCCGGCTTCTTCATTTGATACATGTCCGGCCGAATGATTTACGAGTTTGCCATTTTCCACAGTCACCAGATTACAGCGAAACACCAATTCATCTTCATTTATCTGCACTTTCAGAGCTGCTGCTTCCAACACTCCACGTCCGGGAAAATATTTATGCGGATCAAATCCCAGTATATTCATATTGGCAATTTCACTTCCGGGATGCATCCCCTCCGGAATTGATTGGAGCAATCCGGTCTGTGCCAACGAGCATAAATGATCCATCATTGGTTTATGCGCAACCATAAAGGGTGTCTTATTATCCCATTCAGCAATGGGCAAGTCCGACATGCCATCGGCCAGAACAACTATATATTTCATAATACAAATGGTTACTTAAATTTCCGCCGACCTGAAAACAAAAATAGATCAATTTATTAGAATTTGAAAAACTATTATCAGCAGAACAATTGTTTTTTATTGATATGTACTTGCACATATAAAACCAGAAGCTGCCTGAAAAATATTTTCAACTTTTTTCAAACAGCTTCCTTATTCCTATAGATCGTAATATTTTTAGATGTTAGAGGCTAGATGGATTGTCCCAAAGCTTCGGAATATGATTCATCTTAAATTTTTTATCTTAAAATCTATTGTTATTACTTTTCAAAAATAAGAAATAGAGATCTTAGACCAATGGAATACTATGATCTTCGCACGCTTTACGCATTTCATCTGACCATATGCTTGCCTGTATTTCGCCAATGTGAGCTTTACGCAGAAAATACATGCATAAACGAGATTGTCCGATCCCTCCACCAATACTCAAAGGAAATTCATTATTTAGTAAACGTCGATGAAACAGAAGGCTTTTGCGTTCAGTACAATCTTTCATATCAAGTTGCCGTTCCAATGTTTCGGCATCAACTCTAATGCCCATTGACGATATTTCAAATGCTTTTTCAAGTACAGGATTCCACAACAAAATATCACCATTCAGACCAATATAATCATCACTTGCAAGTGTACTCCAGTCGTCATAATCAGGTGCTCTTTCATCATGAGGTTCACCACTGGACAGTTTGCCACCAATACCAATTAAAAAAACGGCACCAAATTGTTTGCAAATGGCATCTTCTCTTTCCTTGGCAGATAAATCAGGATATTTTTGCAACAATTCTTCACTGTGTATAAAATGTATTTTGGAAGGAAGAAGCGGTGTCAGCTGTGGATATTTTTCAAAGAGAATAAATTCAGTGCGTTTAAGGACTTCATATATACTCTTAACAATCTTTTTAAGAAATTTAACGTTCCTTTCACTCTCATAAATATGTCTTTCCCAGTCCCATTGATCTACGTAAATAGAATGAGTATTATCAAGTACTTCATCGGGACGAATTGCATTCATATCCGTATAGATCCCAAACCCCCCCTCAATATCATAATCGGCCAAAACCATTCGTTTCCATTTTGCCAGACTATGAACAATTTCAGCTTCTTGATCGTCCAGATCCTTGACCGGAAAAGAAACGGCACGCTCAGTACCACTTAAATCATCATTGATACCTGTTCCTTTCAAAACAAATAAAGGAGCAGTTACCCTGCGAAGACGCAATTCGGAAGAGAGACCCGACTGAAAAGAATCTTTGAGTACCGAAATGGCATGCTCTGTCTCTTTCAAGTCCAACAAAGGCCTGTACCCCTTAGGAATGAATAAATTATCTATCATAACAATATTAATACTAGAATAACTTTTATTTGTAAGTACAAAATTACGCTCATTAATTACAATTAAAAAATTCTCACACAGATTTTTTATCATTTTATCATAAATACCACAGATTTACTTTATCAATTGAAAGAAAAATCATCATATGCAATAGATTTGATATTTATCAATTAGATATTAGATGGATTATATCATATTGAAAAAACTTTTTTACGCTCCAGATGCTTTTTGTTTAAATAACTCAATAATAGGACATTACAAAAACCTGACAAATTATTGCAAATATAGAGTGCTGTAACTGCCTACTGTTAATTGATGCAGGTTAATGAATCTGTTTTACCTTTGCACCCAAAAACAGAGATGAATTCATCGCCGGAAGGGAACATTCTCAGGTTATACATTATTAAAACAGCCAAATGGTTCATGCTGACCATGCCCATCATCATGCTCTTTTACAAGGATATGGGACTGAGTAATGAACAGGCATTTTTACTGAAGGCCATTTATAGCATCAGTATCGTCATATTTGAACTTCCATCGGGCTATCTGGCTGATATACTTGGCAGGAAAATAACACTGATCATGGGGGCAGTTATGGGAACTGCAGGTTTTGCATTTTATTCTTTTGGCGAAGGGTTCTGGATGTTCCTGGTCGCAGAATTGACATTGGGCATCGGACAAAGTTTTGTTTCTGGTGCAGATTCAGCAATGCTTTATGATTCACTGAAAGCCGGGGGTAAAAGTCATAAGTACGTAAAATATGAAGGCATTAATATTTCGGTAGGAAATTATTCTGAGGCACTGGCAGGTCTGGCAGGAGGAGCTTTGGCAGAGATCAGTCTGCACCTCCCCTTTTATTTTCAGACTGGCATTGCCTTTCTTGCTGTTCCGGCGGCTATAACATTAATAGAACCACCTGTATCATCCAGGCGAAAACAGCCCGGATTCGCTGATATATTAAAGGTAGTAAAATATGCACTAGTCAAAAACATAAAATTGAGATGGAACCTGATCTATTCATCCATCATTGGCACCACCACTCTCACCATGGCGTGGGTCTATCAGCTCAGGCTTCATGAATTCGGATTTACCGAATTTTTTATCGGCGCCACTGCTACAGGCCTGAATCTGCTGGTAGGTACAGTCACCTTATTTTCGGCCAGAGCACAAAGAACATTGGGAAAACAGGTAACGATTTTGAGCACCAGCCTGATCATTACCGGCGGATTTGTGTTTAGCGGATTAGTTCATAGTGCCTTGCTCTTCCTACCCATTCTTGGTATTTTCTATATGGCCAGGGGAATTGCCACCCCGGTGCTCAAAGATTACATCAATCAGCTCACTCCTTCCAATATCAGAGCAACGGTTTTATCGATCCGAAGTCTTTTAATACGCGGAATATTTGCAGTAATGGCCCCATTGTTTGGATGGCTCAGTGATGCACTTTCGCTTACACAAGCACTATGGATTGTGGGCCTGGTTTTTATGACACTTGCCGTTTCAACAGTATCACTGTTTTTGAGCACATTAAAAACTAAAAATTGAGAATTTCAATTTCCAATCCATCATAGGCCAAAAAAACATTATCAGGCAGTATTTTTGAAATTTCACTATGAAAACCAAGATGATGACTAATGTGTGTCAGATAAGCCGTGGCGGGTGCAATGGAAGCAACAACTTCAAGAGCTTGTTCCAGATTGAAATGCGCAACGTGCTCCTTCTGTCGTAAGGCATTTATTACCAATACCTCACTCCCTTTAAGTTTCTTCATGTTATCTTCAGAAATACTGCTGGCATCGGTCACATAACTGAAATTACCGATTCTAAAACCCAGCACAGGCATACGATTATGATACACACGAATAGGTATTACAGGTATTTCAAAAAGTTGAAAAGATTGTTCATCAATTTCATGAAGTATTAACTCGGGTACGCCGGGGTACTTTTCATCTTCATCTTTAAAAGCATAGGCAAACTCCTGTTTCAGTGAATTCAATACTTTAAGTTCCCCAAAAAGATAGGTGGGCTGCTTATTGATCCAGTTGAATGCGCGCACATCATCCAACCCAGCTGTATGGTCCTTGTGTTCGTGAGTATACAAAATTGCATCGAGTACGACAGTGTTTGACGACAGCATTTGTTGTCTGAAATCCGGACCTGAATCCACCACCAGTACCTTATCATCAATTTCAATCTTTACAGAGGAACGTGTTCTTTTGTCTTTGGGATCGGTTGACCTGCATACTTCGCAAGGGCAGGCAATCATTGGCACCCCCATGGAAGTTCCGGTTCCAAGAAAAGTAATTTTCAAAACAGATGTTTTATTAATTAATTGTTAATCAATTGCTTATGCAATAAGATCATGCATTGCATGTCAAAAAAATGTTTCCAGTTTAAACCAATTACCTTTGGTTCTGTTTTGTTTAAAAATACAATATACTTATGAAAATTAAAACTTTTTTTACAACAGTCCTTCTTTTTTCGGCCATAGCGATGATTCAGGGACAGTCGGAATTCTACGATTTTAAAGTCGAAACGCTGGATGGCAGCACATATGACTTATCCATGCTGAAAGGCAAAAAGGTAATGGTGGTGAATACAGCCAGTAAATGCGGGCTGACCCCACAATACGAACAACTCCAGGCAATATATGAAGAATATGGTGGTGATGATTTTGTGATTATTGGTTTTCCTGCCAACAATTTTATGAACCAGGAACCAGGGACTGCGGAAGAAATACTCGAATTCTGCGAAATTAATTACGGTGTCTCTTTTCCCATGATGGCCAAAATAAGCGTTAAGGGCGACGATCAACACCCATTATATCAATGGCTTACCCAGAAGGAGAAAAACGGAGTCAAAGACAGTGAGGTGCAATGGAATTTCCAAAAATATCTGATTGGACCTGATGGCACCCTTGAAAAAGTTATCCCCCCGAAAACAAAGCCCAATGATCCGGAAATAATCAATTGGATTACTAAATAACCGGATCAATGTAGCTATGGTAATTGAGAACCCATAAAACCAAAGTAATTTTCTAAATTTACATCAAATACTTTGGTTTTATGTCTGAACTCAAAATATACCGTGCATCAGCCGGATCGGGAAAAACATTTACTTTAACCCGCGAATTTATCCGGCTATTATTTAATGATCCATACGATTACCGTCATATTCTGGCTGTTACATTCACCAATAAAGCAACAGCCGAGATGCGTCAGCGTATTTTGCAGAAACTATTCGAACTTGGCTACCAGACGAATATCAAACCCGATTATCTTGACGAATTAACGGACGGTCTTAAGATACCAGAGCATGAGGTGCGAACACGTGCCCAACTGATCCTGAGGTTGTTACTTCACGATTTTTCACGCTTTTCAGTCAGTACCATTGACAGCTTTTTCCAGCAAATAATTCGTGCCTTTGCACGCGATGCCGGATTACAGCTGGGTTTTCGGACCGAACTCGACCACAAAATGATTATGACCCAGGCTATCGACAGGGTGGTTCTGGAAATGAACATGAAAGGGCACGAAACATTAAAACGCTGGTTACTCGACTTCGCAGAAAAAAAAATAATTGAGGGAAAAAGCTGGAACATCAATAAAGAGATTAGCGTTTTCTCGGAAGAAATATTCAAAGAAGCTTACCAGTCGGTAGCCGGTTCTCTTTCACAAAAACTAAGTGACAAAGAATTCATGGGCGCATACATCAATAAGCTTCATGCAATAATTTCAGATTTTGAGAAAAAACTAAAACAAATTGGTGAAACTGCCCTGGATATCATTAAAAAGTGGGATCTTGACATCAACAAAGATTTCAATAACGGGAGCCGGAGTAAAGTTCTTGTTTTCCGGAAGCTGTCTCAATTCGAAAAATACGATGAAAATCAGATTTATGCGTTACACAACGACATCAGCTTATGGCAAAAGAAAAATAATCCGCAACACATCAACAATGCCATTGAAGGAGCCTTTAACGACGGTCTGAACCATCTTTTGGGAGAAATAATTGAATTGTTTGATAAACACAAACGAAATTACCTGACAGCCAAAGCAATTTTAAAGAATTTCTATGCACTGGGTATCATCAACGATGTCAACCAGAAAATACTGGAAGTATCGCGCGAGCAAAATATTTTTTTGCTGGCCGGAACCAACCATCTTCTTTCCAGGATTATCAGGGAAGATGAAGCTCCATTTATTTATGAGCGAACCGGAACCAGGTATTCTCATTATATGATTGATGAATTCCAGGACACTTCAGCTTTACAATATGCCAATTTCCGTCCATTGATCAATAACAGTCTGGCCCAGGATCAATTTGCCATGCTTGTGGGCGACGTAAAACAATCGATATACCGTTGGCGGAATTCAGACTGGACATTGCTTGCAGGACAGGTAGAAAAAGATTTCAACACTTTTGGATCACAAGTATTCACCCTGGACACCAACTGGAGAAGCAGTGCCAATGTGATTTCTTTCAACAATAGTTTTTTTAAACATGCCTCCACTGCCTTACAGGCACAACTGCTTCATAAAATTCCGGAAGAAAACGAAGAAAGAACTCATTCTGAATTTGGCAAAAAAATAATGGACGCTTATCATGATGTGGCTCAGAAAACCGCCTCCCATCAGATTTCCGGCGAGGGGCATGTGGCATTTTCTTTTTTGGAAGCAGAAAACAAGGATGAATTCCGGGAAGCAGCACTGAAGTCATCAGTCGAGCATATTTCAGCACTTCTGGATCATGGATATTCTGCATCCGACATTTGTGTACTGGTAAGAAAAAGAGACGAAGGCATTGCCATTACCAACGCATTACTGTCGGGCAAATACCATCCCGACCAAAAGTCCTTACCTGTCATCAGCAACGAGACTCTTCGACTCAACAGTTCGCCTGCCGTTTTATTCATTATTAACCATCTGAAGTACATCCAGGCCCCCGATGATAAAGTACTTGAAGCATTCATCCGGCTGCACTGGGAACAAAACAAACGAGAAAGAGATGTGGATCAGTTTGATGCTTCAGAAGTTTTTCATAATCAACAAGCAGCAGCAACATGGGAGGAGCATATGGATCTTCTCGAAAACAAACAACAACTTCCGCTTTATGATCTGGCTGATGAGCTGGTGAGAATGTTACCAGGTACGATTCGTGAAGAGCAAGGCATTTACATTCAGGCCCTGCTCAACAATATCAATTATTTTTCTTCGCAGGAAGCAGCCGATCTGAGCCTGTTTCTGGAAAACTGGGACAACAGCGGACAGTTTGACACAGTTAATGT
>JBEPWN010000015.1:0-18657 GCA_041642395.1 Marinilabilia sp.
ACATGGCCCAGAATCCATCGGTGAGATAATCATTTTCTACGGAGCTGTGGGATTGTATTTGAGAATAACCACAATGGTGATTGGTGATGATCAGACCCTGATCTGAAATCAATTCGGCGGTACAGCCGCCTCCGAATATCATTACTGCATCCTTCATGCTGGCCTGATTGATGCTGTAAATGTCTTCGGCTGTGAGGCGGAATCCCATTTCCTGCATTTCTTCTATATTGTATTTTTCAAGCAACAGGGGAATCCACATTCCTTCTTTCGCAGAAGAAAACAGTGCCAGATGGAGGGTAATGTAAATGAGAAATAATTTTTTCATTTTGAATGTTTAAATAGTTGTTAATATTTTGAAATAAAACAAGCTTCCTAAAAAGTCTTTTTTTCTCTGTGCTCTCTGTGAAAAACTTTGGGGACTCTGTGTAACTAATTAAAAGGCAATGCCTGGAAGCTAACTCTATGGCTTAATAGATGATAAATTATATTTTTTTTAACTCTTCAACCAAACGCGATACGGGCAGTCCCATTACATTAAAAAAGCTTCCTTCGATGCGTTTGATCCCGGTAATTCCTATCCACTCCTGAATTCCATATGCGCCGGCTTTATCGAAAGGTTTGAAATGATCCACATAATAATAGATTTGATCGCGGTCGAGAGGTTTAAAATACACCGTGGTTATTTCAGAAAATGCTATTTCTTTTTCAGAATTTCTGACCACAACTCCCGTAATAACGCGATGAGAACGTCCCGAAAGAGTCTCCAGCATCCTGACGGCATCCTCCCGTCCGGTGGGTTTGCCAATAACCAGTTTATCAATTACCACTATGGTATCCGCAGTAATAACCAGTTGATGTTCTTTTTCCCATACATTGCGCCAGGCTTCTGCTTTTAATCCGGCCAGGTAAATCGGTACATCTTCTACCGGCATACCGGGCGGTACCACTTCGGGTACATCGCGACCTTTCCCAATGGTGAAAACGATATCTGCTTTTTGTAATAGATCATGCCGGCGGGGTGAGGCGGAAGCAAGTGTTATGGTATAATTCTCGAGATTTTTTAGAAACATATATTCAATAGATCGTTAGATTATTAGACTAATTTTTTATCACTATTCTCCGGAAAAACTCATTTTTTGAAAGGAGATTGCTTCGCTTTGCTCGCAATGACGCTGTCTTACAGGTTTTCAGGAGGGTAGGCAGGGGTTGATTTTCGGCTTTGCCGAAAATCAACCCCTGCCTACCCTCAATATCCTGCAAAGTCTCGTCATTGCGAACGTAGTGAAGCAATCTCAATTTTTTAACCGGACACCAATTCTTTTTTATATAAAAAATGTGCGTGCCACCAAAATAAATAATATACCCATCAGCATGATGAATTTACTTACCGAGCTGGCCTTATGAAAATCATTTCTTGTTTTGGCTTTCAAAACCTGGTATCCTAATATGAAATAGGGAACTGTGAGGAATAAGAAAAAATAACCCCACGAAATATAGCTTTCACGTAAACGGGGAACAAACATTGCTATGAGCCAAAGTGCAGCAATTGATGCAATGGTCATTACCAACACAATAGAGCGTGAATAATCGATGCCCATTTCCACCGGTAGCGTATGACATCCCGCTTCACGGTCGCCTTCCATATCTTCCATGTCCTTTATCAATTCACGGGTGATGGTGCTGATGAAAGCAAAGAATGCAAACCCCGTTGTCCAGAACCAGGCGGTGGAGGTTGCCTGGGACTGCAAAATGGACTCTCCGTGAATGCGCGCCAGAGCAGCAAATTCCATCGATACCACCACAAAGGGAACCAGGGCCGTAAGCATAGCAATGGTAAGGTTGCCGATGAGCATTTGTTTTTTGAGGGTGGTGGAGTAATACCATAGCACAACAGGAATCCCGATGAACATCAGGGCATAACTTTCTTTCCGGGTAATGTATGCCAGAAAAAGTCCGATAAATACTCCCGTTATGGTGAATATCACGTGAAGAAGCAATGCTGTACGCCGGGGTATTTTTCTTCCCACCACAACATTTTCCGGCCTGTTGATCCGATCGATCCGCACATCAAAATAATCGTTGATCACATAGCCCGAAGCTGCCAACAGGACTGTAGCCAATACCAGAAGTCCGAAATGGGAATGACTCAGCACTGGCGAAACTCCGAAATGATGCAGTATAGGCAGCAGCAATCCATAACGAAGCAAACTTTGCATCAGCACAATGATGATGAGATTTTTGTAACGGATTAATCTTAATAATGATAACATGGATCCTGTTATTTGTGATACTTTTGTAATGAATTGATTATTAATGGTTTGAATTTAATGCTTTAAGAGAATTAAGTGGTTGTTTTTCCATCCCGAAGCTTCGTGATCATTCATCTTCCCTATAACTTCTAATCATCTAACCTCCAGACCATCTATTTTTAAACACTATTGTCCGGATAAACTTATTTTTTCAAAAAAGATTGCTTCGCTTTGCTAGCAATGACGCTGTTCAATAGGTTTTATGCAGGGTGGAGCAATCTAAATCTTTTAACCGGACATCAATGATTTTTAAACTTAAAAAATAAATCTGTGATTGCCATCTCATCCATGAACAAAAATATCCTTACCAGGAAAAATGCGTTCCCCATTTCTTCTGAGCCCGCATTACCTGTTCCATAACATCGCGTACACAACCCTCGCCACCTTTGAAGTGACTGATGTATTTACACAGCGACTTAATCTCCTCGACCGCATCTGACGGACATACCGGCACGCCTACTTGCTTCATGACAGGATAATCAGGAAGGTCATCGCCCATATACAGAACGTTTTCCAGGCTGAGGTCGTATTTGGTAATCCACTCTTCGAAGGCTTCGATTTTATTGGCCGAGCCCATATAGATATCCTTGACGCCCAGATTTTCATAGCGTTTAAACACAGAATCTGTTTTTCCGCCGGTAATGATTGCCACCGGATATCCCAGTTTTACGGC
Organism: Marinilabilia sp.; assembly: GCA_041642395.1. Lineage (GTDB taxonomy): Bacteria > Bacteroidota > Bacteroidia > Bacteroidales > Marinilabiliaceae > Marinilabilia. The sequence goes on from JBEPWN010000015.1 coordinate 2,983, forward strand.
CAGTTGAATGGCAAAGCCGTCTTTGATATTGGCAGTGCGCATCGGTTCTCCACCGGGATGAAGTGGGATTACATCCCATGAGAGTACGCCATCTACATCGAAGGCGAAGGCCTTGACCTTCATCAGGTCTTCTTTAAAATTACTCATATTTTCATTTTAAGAATAAATATATTTTATTGGCGAAAATAACATTTTATTCCCGTTTATGATATCAATACTCCGTTAAGCTTTTTTAAAGATTTGTAAGTCAATTATTTAAAATCCAAGGGATGTTTTTGATAAGTTACAGATTAATAGATGCATAAAATTCGTCTTAAATCTTAAATCTAAAAATCTAACGGTCTATTGTGATATTGCAAAATATCATTGCTTAGTATTTGGTATATTTTCTGAAGAGCGGGGCGGTCGGCCAATAACTCAAGGTGTTTTTTCATTACCCCCTGATCGTTTCGGATGGCGGGCCCTGTCTGGGCGTCCTGTGGTGATAGGGAAAGTATCTTTTCCGTTGTTTCCTTAATGAGCGGTGTCAGGTATTTGAAAGAAAGTCCGCCGGATTCAAGCAAATCGGATGAAAGCGTATATAGATGATTGACAAAATTGCATGATAATACAGCAGCTATATGAAGGGAGGATCGTAATCCCGAGTCGGCTTCACTTACCTTCGTTGAAAGAATACCGGCCAGCCGAAGCAGTTTTCGGGTGGTAGCAGGATCACTCCCTTCTATCAGAAACGGGACTTCAGAATAATCAACTTCCCGTTCTTTGCTGAGTGTCTGGAAAGGGTAAAATACGCCCCGGCTTTCGAAACGCGATAAAGCATCAATAGAGACGCTGCCTGCCGTATGGGCAACAATGCCATGGTAGATGGGTAGGTTGGCGGTAATTGTTTCTATGGCATCATCTGCAACGGATATGAGCCAAAGATCGGCAGTGACATCGGCCTCTTTCAGATCTGAAATGGCATTTGTATGTTTTTTTGTGGCCAGGTTCCTGGCATGATCCGGCGAGCGACTGAATATTTGTCTGATTTCCACACCTGATTTCATCATGATTTGAGCCAGATGCGTGCCCACATTCCCTGTTCCAAAGATCACAACTGAATTTATCGGGATGTTGTTCATATGTAAGGTTTGTCTTGATAAAGAGACTAAAAATAAGCAGAAATTCCGGTTTTTGCTTTCTTTAAGCCGCAATAAGGAACAAAAAAGAAGGATGCGGGTGATTTGCTTTTACAAAAAACCGGACATGCTAAAATGATAAAAGCCGCCCGGGGGCGGCTTTTTTATTTAAACGTTCAACATTGCCTTTTAATACAGGTCTTCGTTTTCATCATCAAAAAAATTGTCGAATCCCTTGTACTCATTTTCATCTCGCACAAACTCATCCATCTCATCCAGTTCGTCATAGATAGATGGTCTTTTTTTGGACCTTTTGTCTTTCTTTATTTTAGCCTCCGAGTTTTTGGGTTTTTCGAAAGCATCGAAATTGACATTGTGCTTTTTAGGCATCTTCTTGGTCTTCATGATTTAATGTAACATTAATTTAATGAATAAAATTTGAATGATTAACAAATAATGTCTTTTTCAAACCTAAGTTGATCGGAATCGCTCAGTTTGGGTCAAAGACAGAAATAAGAGCGTTGAAAAGAAGAAAAAAACGATTTTTTATCCTCATTTCATTAACCAAAATACTGAATTTTGATTCGGGAAAACAGATCAGCCAAAAAAAAACAAATAAAAAACGAGTTTTGATGTGTTTTTTCAATTGCTGACTGTTAGTCGGTTAGGGTTATACAAATATTATTTTTATATTCTGGAATACAATATTCATTGAAACATGTCAGACAAAGATTACAATTTTAATCCTCTATTTGTCTGACCGACAATTGTCCCGACCAAAAAGCGATTACTTCTACTTTTTCATCCAGATCAATGAGTCCTTCTGTGGCGCGGGCGTCATATATTTTTCCATCTACCTCAACTCGTCCCGAAGGGCGCAGAACTGTGGCTGCCCGACCGGTCTTTCCGATCAGTTCTTTCATACTGGAATCAATACTGACATATCCCTCGCTCAGTGGTTGTGAAGTTTGCAATGCCAGTCTGGAGAACGGCCCTGATGTAGTGGTCAGTATTTTGTGACTGAGCCATATACTTAGGATAAACCCTCCGAAAATACCAATAAAAACGGTCATTAATGCCGTTAAGAAGGCTGAAGTGTCAACGGGTGAAAAATCAAATGCAGTGTTATCTACCAAACTGAGGATTAACCCCGTCAGAGCAAGGATTATTCCCGAAATACCTGCTACGCCAAAGCCGGGAATGGCAAATATTTCTACCGCAATAAGTGCAACCCCAATGATGAAAATGAGTATTTCCCAGTTGGCTGCCAATCCATCAATATAAAGCGGTGCAAAATACAAAATTGCTGCAGCACCGGCCAGGGCAAGTGGAAAACCAATGCCGGGTGATTGCAACTCGAAATACAGGCCGCCGATGATCAGCATTACAAGCAGGCCCTGTAAAACAGGACTGGTGACAAATCCTTTTATGGCGTCGTAAAAGGAAGGCTCATAGGTGGCTATGGTATGAGGCTCCAGGTCCAGAAGACCAATGACTTCCTCCACCGATTGGGCAGTGCCTTCACAAAATCTGTGTTCTATGGCTTCGAGTGCCGTAAATGTAAGCACCTTACCTGAATCGATGACACCGGGGATGGCTATCCGGTCGTCTACCATGGCTTCGGCAATATGGGGATTACGAACCCACCTGACAATGGTATCCGTAGCGGTAATAATGGTGTCTTTCCCTTGTGCTTCGGCGGTGGCACGAATGGTAGAGCGCATGTACGACTGATATTTATCGGGCATTTGTTCGCCGGTTTGATTAACCACCGTTGCTGCTCCTATATTAGCGCCGGGGCGCATATAAATGCTGTCACAGGCAATGGAAATTAGTGCGCCGGCACTTGCGGCATTATTGTCAATGAATGCATACACCGGAATACTACTGTTAAGAATGCGTGTGCGAATAGAATCTGCAAATAATACATGCCCCCCATAGGTGTTCAGGTGCAACAGGATGGCATCTGCATTCATTTCTTTTGCTTCGTCAAATGCTTTTTGCGTATGCACCCAGCTGGTGCTGTTGATCTCGCTGAAAATACGAAGACGATATACCAGATTTGTTTCGGTTTCCTCGGTCTGTCCGCTAAGAGTTAAAAAAGACAGGCAGGCCACAAGGATTGTTAAAATGATTTTTTTCATGTCGCTGATGTGGGAGTGTAAGCGTAAATTAATTTTGTTACTCGCAATCAATACTTCGTTAAGCTTTTACAAATTATTGATAATATGTTATTTACGGAACAATAAGAATTAAATACAACTCATTGATAATAAAAAACTTTGCGTTATTGCGTCTCTCAGGATCCGTAGCTTCAGCGAAGGATTACTCTGCGTTTAGGCTTTTTTTAATGGACTATTGTCACGATAATATTCGTTTTTGGCTGGTCCTTTAACCCGTTGTAAAAGTGCAAAAAAAACCAATGATAATGAAGCTATCGTTTCCAGAATCGTGGATATATTTTTTTCATCTTTTCCTGCCACTGTTCCCTTGCCACTTCCTGCATATCTGCATTGGTATCGGTTTCATCAATAATTTCACGGCCTATCAGGGTTTCAATGATGTCCTCAAGTGTTACAATGCCTTCCATGGCTCCATATTCATTTACAACAAGTGATGTGTGTTCATTCTCAGAGATTAGTTCTTCAAAAAGTTTTCTGAGATTCATGCTTTCAGGGACCATTTTTATTTTGCGTTCTACTGTGGAAAGGGGTTGATGTCCTTCTCCCCGGGCTACTTTTTCCAGAACATCCGATTTTAGTACAAAAGCGTCGGTGTCGTCTATGTTTTTATTGAACACCGGGATTCTTGAATGTTGCAGATATTCTCGATTTTCAATAAATTCGGACGACGTCATTTTTCGGGGACAAGCCAAAACTACAGTTCGTGGAGTCATAATCTCTTTTACCCGCATCATGTTGAGACGCATGGCATTCAAAATAATTTTTCCTTCGTCTTTATAAAGAATTCCTTCCTTGGTCCCTATTGAGGACATGGCTTCGATCTCTTCACGACTGATACCTGCAAGATCTTTACTTTTAGGCATCAGGTTGGTGATGAGTTCCGAAATCAGTACCAACGGATAAGCAATGAACATCATTGCACGTATGGTATAGGCTGAAGGGATGGCTAATTTTTTCCAGAAGTTGGCTCCTATGGTTTTTGGAATGATCTCTGAAACAAAAAGAATGAGGAGGGTAAGAATGGCTGAAATAACACCGAACCAGGCTTCGCCGAATATTCTTGTTGCTTGTGCACCGACACCAGCTGCACCTACTGTATGTGCAATGGTATTGACTGATAAAATGGCTGAGATGGGCCTGTCAATATTGTTTTTAAGTTTTGCAAAAAGGTGAGCTCCGGGAATATTTTGCATTTTCCTGATCTCAATATACGAGGCTGTTGTTGACAGCAGCACCGCCTCAAGGATGGAACAGAGAAATGAAATACTCAGAGCCAGAATTAAATATAATATCAGCAATGTCATTTTTATGTTTTGTGAGGTTTTGCTGTTTTACCACAAAGATAAACAAAACATATCAGGATAATATTAAATAACACGTTTGTCTATGTATCGGGAGTTCAAAAGCCGGAGTGCCCCCATGTAATCGGTTCTGAATTCCAGTAAATCACCGACTTTATAGTTGTAATTGTTTTTTCCCAGGTCTATAACAATCATGTCCGAGCTGGCACCCGCAAGCTCATAACTGTCATTGGCGGGGATCAGTCGCTTTTCTTCAATGTCGAGCAATCCCAGATCTATAAGTGCACGGAACGATGTTTCATGCGATTTATCCTGATCAAATTTAAAAGTTTCACCTTCCAGATTTTGCCCCATGTCACCCTGGGGGACAGTTGGTTTTTCAAATAATTCTATGATTTCCGCGTAAATGCGAATGACATCATTCTGCATGAATTCGAATTGCGATCCGTCGTAAACATTGGTGCCCAAAAACAGGGTTTCTCCAACACGAAAATGATTAATGGTGGGGGGCAAAAGACCTTGATTAATAAGTGGTATGGTTACCGAACTTCCCCCTGAAACATAAGGAATCTTTTTGTTGAATTTATTTTCAATCAACTGCTTATAAAGACTGAGTTGAATGAGTTTATCCTGATTGGGAAGGACCCCGTACAAACAGCTCAGGTTGGTTCCGATGCCAATTACTTCAATATTGGGCATCTCAAATACCCTGGAATAAAAGTTTATGACCTCTTCCCGCATAACACCTTCCCGCAGTTCGCCCATTTCAACCATGATTATGATTTTATGGATTTTTCCCTGACGGGTGGCCTCTTCCGACAATAGTTTTACGGTTTCAAAAGAGGTGTTCATACTGATGTCAGCATAGCGTACAATACTGGGAATAGATCTTTTGGGCGGGGGTTTTATGTAGATGGTTTCAATGTTCTGGTTCAGTGATTTTATGGCTTTGATATTTGATACCCTTGAATCGCAAACCTGTTTAATGCCAAGGTCGAATACTTCCTTCAGATAAGCTTTATTACCGCAAAGCATCTTTGTAACGATGGCCCATTCGATGTTGTGTTTACTGAAAAGATCTTCGAGATAGTTATAGTTATCTTTTAATTTTTTTCTGTCGAGTGTTAAAAATGCCATGGTATGTTATTGAGGTTTGTAACGCATTTCCAGATATTTACTGGTAAATCCAAGCTTTTCGTAAAGATGTCTGGCCGGGTTATCGGGCTCCACATGAAGTGCCACATCGCCTTCTGCTTCGGCCAGTGCCTTGGCCATTAATTCTTTGCCCAGACCCTTGCCCCGGTAATCGCGATGCAAGGCGATGTACACCAATATGTTGGACGGAATATACCCTTCCATGCCGGTTTTGTTGATCACAACAGCACCTATGGTATTGTTGTTGTCTTTCATTTGTAAAACGAAACCGCCATCCGATTCAGATATTTTCAGTGAATACTCAATGGCTTTCCGGATGTCTTCCTTTGAGTCGCCAAACTGATCAAGATGAGTGTGCAGAAAATCAACTATTTCTTTTTGTTCATTTTCCGATGGCCTGTCTTCAGGCGTAAAAATGTTGGTTTGATACATATGTTGTACTTTGATTTAATATTAAAAATGCATATTGAATTAACCCTATGCATGAATAAATGTTCAGTATTTTTATACTTGTCCGGGCTGAAGCAGTAAGCGATCTCTGTGCGCTGATTCATGCGGTCGGTAAATTTGGTGCCTATGAGTCCTGCACTTTCAGTTTATTCAATCAACCCACTTTTTAATCTCAGATCAAAAACATCCGTGCGGCGGTCGCGCAGGTTGCGTACACTCCCGTAAGAGTGAAGTTCCGACAGCAAATCAAGGTCCACATCTGCCACCAGGATCATCTCTGTATTTGGAGTTGCTTCGGTTTTTATGCCATTGGTTGGAAATGCAAAATCGCATGGTGTAAATACGGCGCTCTGCGCATATTGAATGTTCATATTTGAAACTTTCGGCAGGTTGCCAACCGAACCGGCCATAGCGACAAAGCATTCGTTTTCAATGGCTCTTGCCCTTGCACAGTAACGCACACGGCTGTAACCGTTTTGCGTATCAGTAAGAAACGGAACAAACAATATTTTCATATCCTGCTCGGCCAGCAGACGCGAAAGCTCCGGGAATTCCACATCATAGCATATCAGCACTCCAACTTTTCCGCAGTCCGTTTCATATACTTTGAGCTTATCACTGCCCGAGAGTCCCCACGACTTTACTTCATCGGGGGTAACATGAATTTTCTCATATGAGTCGTAAGTTCCGTTGCGCCGGCAAACGTATCCCACATTGTAAAGTTTGTCATCGCGCACCAGCGGCATGCTACCGGTTATAATGTTCACATTATAGCTGATGGCCAGTTGTACAAAGCGGTCGCGACACTCTTCGGTGTATTGCGCCAGATTACGGATGGCTTCAGCTTCCGACAACTGATTGTACCGGGCCATAAGAGGTGCATTGAAAAATTCAGGGAATAAAATAAAGTCGCTTTGGTAGGCCGATACCGCATCCACAAAGTATTCCACCTGTTCAAACACGTCATCGACAGTGGGGTAGTGGCGCATTTGCCATTGTACCAGACCAAGCCGGACGATCGATTTTGTCTGTGATAATTGTTTTCCCCGTTTTGAATAATAGATGTTGTCCCAACCCATGAGGACTGCGAATTCTTTCGATTCCTGATCGTCGGGCAGGTAACCGGTCAGAACTTTTTTTACATGAAAATCATTGGCCAGCTGGAAGGTGAGAGTTGGGTCGTAAAACTCTTTAAACTTGACTTTCTGAATGTATTCTTTTGGGGTTAGCTGGTCAGAAACTTTATGATAGTGGGGGATGCGTCCACCAAACACAATGCCCCGCAGATTTAAATGTTCGCACAATTCTTTACGGGCATCATACAATCTGCGCCCCAGGCGTAATCCACGATATTCGGGACGGATAAATACGTCTATTCCATATAATATATCTCCACGTGGGTTGTGGGTGCTGAAGGTCATGTTGCCCGTAATCTCGTTGTATGAATGCTCATCACCAAAACGTTCATAATTTACGATCAACGAAAGGGCACAACCTACTACTTTATCATTTACCAGAACGGCCAGTTGTCCTTCCGGAAATATGTCAAGTAATGTGCGAATATTTTGTATGTCCCAGGCTGGTCCTTCCCAGTTGCGATAAGCCTCTGATTCGGTTGTGCGTAATTCCTGGTAATCATCAATGTTTAATTGGCGTAATTCAACTTTTTCAATGTCTTCACTCATATTCTATTGTTGGTTTTTTTAGTCTGAATTGCTTAAAAATAGGCATTTTTAATGAATCTTCTAAAATATGGGTTCTAATGATATTTTTTTGATGCAATTGGTGTGCCAGGAAGGTGAATGGTTAGATTTTTAGATGTTAGATGTTAGATGTTAGATGAATTGTTTCATGTTGAAAACCAATTTCTTAACATCTTGCTTTCTTTTAATTGGAACAATTAGCTGACAGTTTATAAAGTTAAACGGACTATTGTCACTATTAAAGGCACACCAAAACCAACTTGAATATCTGGTGAATCTGTCTTTCTGTGAAGCGGTCAATGCTTTAAACATTGGAATCGGGGGTTTGTTTCGGCAAAGCCGAAACAAACCCCCGATAAATCCTGTAATGTTCAGTCATTGCGAGTGACTACCCCAATTAAATTTTGGGGCATAAGGTATACATGACAGAACTGGTAGGTCCCTGTAAGGGGCCAATTTGAATAACCCCGGGTTATCGACCCGGGGTAAGCTGAACAAAAGCGGCCGGGTCCCCGAATGGGGGCCAACTATTAATAAATTGATTTTCTGTTTGTTACAAAAAATCTGTCATTGGTAACGTAGTGAAGCAATCTCAATTTTTTCCCGGTTAGTAGTGATAAAATGGGACTTTCAGACCACTACCTCACCAACCCCCTCACCTTCCTATCTACAAACTTACCGGCCTACTAACCTAACAGCCTACCAGCCTAATACCCTTTATTGAATCTTAAGAATCTTTCCGTCAATTTTTTCTTCTCCTGCTTCCAAACGGTAGAAAAACATCTGCTCAACTTTATTGGTCAGATTGGTTGAAATTTTGTATTTAATATCCTTCTTTGCTTCCCCATTAAAGATCTGTTGGAATTTATTTCCCGAAAGATCATAGAGAAAAATATCCACATGCATGTCCTTGGGAACATAAAATTCAAAGGTAATTTCCGAGGATACCGGATTTGGATAGGCTATCAAACTGACATTTCCTTCACTTATTTCTGCGGTGGTATTGATGTTGCCTTGAATTTGATGGGTGAGGATATCAAGACATTGACCTGCTTTAAATGCAAATTGGAATTCGGTTTGTGGATTTTCAACATTACAAACATCAAAAGCAACGGTCATTTGCTCACTTCCTGCCTGCCCAAATCCTGATATTTCATCGATCTTTATTCCATAAATTCCTGACTGCGGGTCGGTGGAATTGATTTCCACCGGAAAATTCAATGAATTATTGACATTAGAAGCGTTGCTACCTTCTTCCAGTTCCAGAATAAGATGGGACAAGTCGTACCGGCAAGTTCCATCGGTGGAAATGGTAAATTCATAACTATAACATCCGGATGAGGATGATGTAACCACTAAGCTTGAAATTTCATAGCAGTGAGAACCACAATCTGTTGTAAAATCATCACCATTGTCGTTTTCATTATCGTCACTGTCATCGTCCGATGGGGGCGTGGTATCACCTGTGCATTGCAACAATAATGAATCCACTGCAATGCAGCCATCTGCGCTTTCTGAGTAATAAACAGCCATTGCACTTCCGCTCCCGGCATTATAAGTCATTGTTTGTTTGGTCTCTCCCGTGATAATCCAGTTTTCACCTGCGGTTTGCAATTCCCAGTTGAAATTCTGCACGTTTTCTGTTGATGCTTCCAGCAAGATGTTTTCACTGTTACATTCGGGCATGAGAGCCGGGTGGATAATTTCAGCCTGTGGAAGATTAATTTCATCAATGGAAAATGATGTTGCACTTTCACATCCTTTGCTGTCAGTTACTGTAACTTCATACATGCCGGATGCAAGGGAATCGATGTGTGATTCTCCTTCCGTTCCGTTCCACATAATGATAAACGGAGCATCGCCTGATACCGCAACTGACGCAGATCCAAATGGTTCAGTGCAATTGGCATTGGTTACACTCAGTTGAATTTCCGGACCTGCGGATTGAGCTGAAATTTGAATGGTTTCGGTGGTGGAACAACCATTGGCATCGATTACTGTAATCACCATTTCGTCCTCTTCGTGAATATAGAATGTCTCAGATGAAATGTTCCCGTTAACAGTCCACTCGTATGGTGCTAACCCTTCCGATGCGGATGCGTTTACCCTTATGGAATCGCTGGCTGAACAGCCTGTCCACTCAGAATTAACATTGATTTGTGGTCCCTCGTTTCCTTTAATGTTAACAGTCTGAAGCAATTCACATCCATTGGCATCCGTAACCTGCACTGTATGGTATCCGGATTCCAGGTCTGTGGCTGTGAGTGTTGTGTCGCCGTTGCTCCAGTTAATGATGTATGGTTCTGTTCCGCTTATTGATGTCAATGTGGCACTTCCATCATCTCCAAGGCAGGTTGCATCGGTTGATGAAACAGCAGCGTAAAATAATTCCTTTGAAATGGTTGTATTTTTTGATTTGGAACAGCCTTCAGCATCTGTTACGGTGACTGAATATTGTCCTGCTTCCAAGCCTGAGATATCTTTTATGGTATCACCGGTTGACCATTCATAGCTATATGGCGCGGTACCCCCATCAACTTCAAGACTGATGGTGCCGGTATTTGTTTCGTAACATTTCAGGCTGTTTGATGAAGAAATAACAGTGACCGGACTGTCTTCAGGAACATAATACGATGACTGTCGTTTACATCCGGCATCGTCCGTTACAATTACAGTATATACCCCTGATGCAATGTTGACTAAATCCTCTTCGGTTGATCCGTTGCTCCATTCGTAGGTGTAAAATCCCGAACCTCCGGAAACAGTCAGATCGATGGCTCCATCATTGTCGGAACAATTTGCTTTGGTAACGATAGCTTGCGGGATGATGTCTGAAGGCGCCTGAACATCTGCTGAAAGCGAAATGGAATGTCCTGTGTCATCGGTAACAATAAGTGTGTAAGTACCAGGTGAAATGTTTGTAATGTCGGGTGTGGTGGCTCCATTCGACCATAAATAGTCATAGGGCGGTTCTCCTCCTGTAACCGTAGAGGTAATACTTCCATCGGCGGAATTCCCGCAGGAAATATTCGTGACATCAAGCGTTGCCTGAAGCGGTGTGACGATGGGCTTTATGTCTTCGAAAAAAACACAGGTTGCTGCTTTATATGCCACTTCAATGGTTTCATTTGTCAGCAAACTCATGCTGGAACTGTCGTTAAGGCATACCGTATAGGTCAATAGAAATGAGTCGCTGCCGTATTCTCCGAACTCCTCAATGTCGTCCACTTTTATTCCGGACAGGCCCGTTGTGGGATCGGTGACGGGGTATTCCATTTTCCAGCCATCTGAATTTGATGCTTCGGTTATGGTGCCATAAGGAACCGATACCATGAAGTGAGATAAAGCATAATTGCAGGAATCAGCCGCTTTTACCTCCAGTTCAAAAGAAACGCAGTTATCCTGTATTTCAGTCTCGATTATTTCGGTTGTAAAACAGTTTACACAGTCCTCGTTATTGTCAGCGGCAGCATAAAACTGATTCGCAATAACTATGAAAATGATTAAGGTGGCTTTGTGAAGAAGTTTTAAAATACTTCTGTTCAGAATTTTAGTTGTAGAAGTTTTTTTCATATTTTTTCCATTTTTTCCACAGTTGAAAGGCTAAAGTGTTATACTTAAAATCATGAAAATAGTTTCATTCATCAATAAAAATAAGCTGTTCGTGTAAAAGTAAAAACGCAAATAATCGTCATTAAAAACAAAAATCATCTTTCGTTTCAATCCTTTTTTATATTTTCGGCCCCTGAGAAAATTATTTGAGTCGCACGTTTTGTATCAATCATAAAATATCGCAGCACGTATGATTTATTTTTGGTTTTCTTCATGACAAAATTTGCCCACCCACACGACAATAGTCCGTTAAGCTTTTGAAATGACTTGATAATTGATTAAAATTTGCAGCTTGTTTGTGTTAATGAGCAGATTATCAATCCCGAAGCTTAGGGATACGATTCAGATTAAATCTTATATCTAAAAATCTAATGATCCATTGACATGAGTGATATAACCAAAAAAAAGAATGGAATTTTTGATAAGTTTTTAAATATTATGGAACGGGGAGGCAATGCGCTTCCACACCCCGCTACATTATTCGGTATTTTTGCACTCGCAGTCTTATTGCTTTCAGCAGTGGGAGCATGGTTGGGGTGGTCTGTTAGCCATCCGGGAACGGGTGAGACCATTCATGTGGTTAATTTGTTCAGCAAAGAGGGGCTGGCTATGATTCTCGACCGTATGGTGGAGAATTATACCGGTTTTGCTCCACTGGGTATTGTGATGGTGGCCATGTTGGGTATAGGTATTGCTGAGTCGAGTGGTTTGATTGCTGCTTTTATCCGTTTGCTGGTGCTCTCGTCACCCACGCGTTTATTAACTTTCGTGTTGGTGTTTTCAGGCATTCTGTCCAATTTTGCCAGCGACATAGGTTATGTCCTTCTCATACCGCTTGGAGGGATTATATTTCAATCAGTTGGCCGGCATCCCATAGTGGGTATGGCTGCCGCTTTTGCCGGAGTTTCCGGTGGTTTTAGTGCAAACCTGATCCTTGGAACGGTAGATCCTCTTCTGGCCGGTTTGTCGCAGGAAGCAGCCCGCATTATTGATCCCACCTATGAGGTAAATCCTACGGCCAATTACTATTTCATGATCGTTTCGACCTTCTTTATTGCCATTGTGGGAACGTGGGTGACCGAGAAAATTGTTTCACCCCGGTTTGGAACTTATTCCGGATCTCAGCAACAGGGAAAATTGGAGGGGTTATCAGTTAAAGAGAAAAAAGGACTCAGATGGAGTCTGGTGGTATTGGTTTTTTGGATTGCAGTGATTCTGATTGGTATTCTGCCTGAAGATGGAATTTTGCGGGGTGAAGATGGCGGTATATTATCTTCACCGGTCATCAGGGGTGTTATTGCCTTTCTGTTTCTTATTGCCGGCACCATGGGCATTGTCTATGGTGTTGTGATGGGTAAATACCGCAACGATTCGGATGTGGCCAAAAGTATGGCCCAGAGTATGCAAACGCTTACCACATACTTCGTGCTGGTGTTTTTTGCTGCCCAGTTTGTAGCCTATTTTAAATGGAGTAATCTGGGGGTAATTCTTGCGGTTAATGGAGCTGAAGCTTTGATGGCATCAAACATGGGAGTGATTCCTCTGATGTTGATGTTTGTGGTTTTGTCGGGTGCAATTAATATGCTGATGGGTAGTGCGTCGGCCAAATGGGCCATTATGGCACCTGTTTTTATTCCTATGTTCATGATACTCGGATATTCGCCCGAACTGTCGCAGGCTGTTTATCGTATTGGTGATTCTGTCACCAACATCATTTCACCCATGATGAGTTTCTTTGCACTTATTATAGCGTACTTTAATAAGTATGATGAAAATGCCGGTCTCGGTACTGTTATGGCCACCATGATCCCATATTCCATTGCATTTTTTATCGGATGGGCGATTTTGCTGGTTATTTGGCTGCTGCTTGGTTTGCCTTTGGGACCTGGCGCAGGACTGAATTATGTTATGCCGGGTTAATGAATATTGCTGCGGAATTACAATTGTGATTATAATACTTCATCAAAAGGAAATCCCTTATGAATGGTTGCTCCGTGCAGCCATTCATTTTTTTTGCCGGGCGATTTTAACAGCTCCAGCAAAATGTGTTCAATGCGGTGTTCTTCGATGGCATGGCCTTCCTCTTTTAAGGCGGAGGCAAAGCCTTCGTTCAACTGCCGTCCGGCTTTTAGGGTGAAATCGAAAAGTGAAGGCACTACCCCGGGATCAGCGGGACGAAGATATTTGGCATGACAGCTTTTTTCGCTCGAAGACAGGTAAATGCGGCATGCCATTGGGCGCACGGGATATACCATGCAACTTCCTTTTCTGAGTAACGGACATGGCTGATTGGATTTCAGCGTTTCTGCCGGAGTCAGAGCTGCCAGCTTTTCTTCTTTGGCTTTTGCCCTTTCCCGTACCTGATCAATGGCTTCCTTTGAAAAGTGTTTTTCAATATATCCGGCTACTACAATCATTTCGTGGGTTGTGGCAAAGACAGCCTGATGGCAGCACCATTCGCAGCCCATGCGGCAATCAACAGACACTTTTTCATTGTTGCACCGCTGGGTGAATGCATCAATCAACAAATCCGTATTGTGGTTCAATTGCCGCAAAGCTGATTTGAGATTCGCAAGGTCTTTTTTTACAGGATTGGACGATGCCAACTGATGTCCATCGGCAAAAAATACTTGCTCAAAGCCTTGGGGACTGTTCTTTTTACTCATCTTTTTCAGGAATATTTATGGTATAAAGATAAGCGGCTTATTGCATAAATTTACGATGGCAAAGGGCAATAGTCTGTGAAAAAAGTTTAAGCGCAGCGGCGTAAAGACGCAAAGCTTTTATTATCAAAGAGAGAAGTCATAAGTTGCCATCTTTTAACCTGCTTACTATAATGTGATTGCAAAAGCTTGCCGGGGTGTTAAAAAAGACAATAAAGAAACTGCATGAAATCCAGCGAGGTTGGCTAAATGCATTTCAATTTTATATTCTACTACAATTTGATCCTGTAAAATGCAGTGCTTGTGGTTACGAATAGCTCATTTTTATTCTTACCTCCCCAAGTCATTGAGTGTACACGTTCATCCAATTTGATTCGTTTAATTTCATTACCCTCCTTATCTAAAATAAGTATTAGTCCTTCGGCTAAATACAAATTACCTTGACTGTCATACACATTGCTGTATTCACCTCGTTTAACAAATTCAACCATATTTGAAAGTTTACCTTTGTCATCTACATGAAAACGGTAAGTGATTTTGGTGTCTTCATGGGTCACATAAACAGGTTCGCTTTGGTTTGGTGAAACTCCCATAAGCTTTACCGAGCGCCCGAGATCAAAAGTGTTGGGAATGATGGTAACACCATCCGGTGCAATAAAGCTTTTTTCGGCGATACTTGTGGCTACATCCTTAAAATTTCCCCTCCATCGGTGGGTAGGGTGGATTACACGTTCCACATTTTTCACCTCATTCGTTTTCACAAGCTTTAGTGGCTGCATATCATCCACATGATCAGGATTTATGGCATAGGCCATAATTGCCCAGCCTCCATTACCCCAACCACTATAATAGGGATTATTGTCCGGCAATGTCTCGATTGTTTTTGGCTGTTCATCATCTTCAAAGCCCGGTTGTGGATCGTAACGGCAGATTACAATCAAATTATCCCGAGTGTCAACGGCCAGCGAAAAAGGCTTGTAAGGGTAATCAGCATAGACGGAAATTGTGTTGGTTTCAGCAGACCAACGATATACACGCTTCCTCTGGTTTTCGCAGAAGTATACATTTCCCCGGCTATCAGAAACGGCCCCGGTAGCAAACTCATAGCCAAAGCCTAATTTCTCGACTATACTATTGGGGTTTTGATTTCTGTTAGATTTTTCATTTCCGTTTATTGTCACCCCGGCAAAATCTCCCGCATATACAATCAGGTTTTTGTCCATATCGAAAATAGTGCGTTCAGGTAAATGCAAAACCTGCGTCCAGCTGCGCATATTACGAAATTCAATACGTTGGCTGTTGGATACTTTCACACCCCATGGTCGGGGCGTGTTCACCCGAATCGTTCGGTACATCCAGAAATTAGCGAACATCAGGTCTTTGGAGTTAGCTATATTAAGGGTCTGGGCTTTTTTCCCCTCCCTGCCTTCTTCCTCAAACTGGAAGGCATAGAAATTCCAGTTGGCAACATTGTTAAGGCGAGCTTCCTG
>JBEPWN010000016.1:0-18486 GCA_041642395.1 Marinilabilia sp.
ACGGACTTGATGAATTGGGTCTGGATGATAACACCATTGTCATCTTTACTTCTGATCATGGTGGTGTTTCATCCGGAGATGCTTTTGCAACGTCCAATTTTCCTTTCCGCCGGGGTAAAGGTTCCACGTTTGAAGGCGGACTCAGAGTGCCGTTTTATGTTAAAGTTCCGGGATTAACAGCATCCAACAGCACTTCTGACATCCCTGTAACCGGAGCGGATTTTTATCCTACTGTGCTTGATTTAATTGGAGAAGAGGTAAGGCCTTCCAATCATCCCGATGGTGTAAGTTTTTTGCCGGCTTTGCAGGGAAAGCAGATGGAGGATAGACCTTTAATCTGGCACTATCCACACTACAGTAACCAGGGAGGCAGACCTTCTTCAGTGATTCGTTATGGCAATTGGAAGCTTATTCATCTTTATGAAACCGATACTCAGGAACTTTATAATTTGGAGAACGACATAAGTGAATTAAGAAATCTGGCATCACATTATCCTGAAAGAACCGAGGCCCTGAAAAATAAATTGTTTGATTATCTGGAGGGAGTTAATGCAAGATATCCTCAAAAGGATTCGCTATATGATGAAGCAGCTGAGCGGGAGCATTTGAAAAGGGTGGAGGAGAGGCAAATGCCTAATCTTGAAGGTCAGCGATTGCAGTTTCTTTCTCCCGATTTTGATCCGGGTAATAACTGGTGGGGGAGTGACGTGGAATAAAGTCCAAACAAATAATGGTTTATGTATGCTCATAATAAAAAACGAAGCCGGTAAGTCGGGGAAAGTCAGGATTACTGTAGAGTCAGACCGTCTTAAAATCGGGCAGGTACAGGTGATAACCCAATAGAAATGGAAAGAAGTTAAAATCATTGTTGATCGATCAGTAAAAATAAAAATATAATGATATGTTGAAAATACGATTTATCCATCTATTATTATTGGTTGCCGGGCTTGCCTCTTGTCAGACCCGGCCAAAACAGACAGAAGTCTCTAAGCCCAACATTATTTACATTCTGGCCGATGACCTGGGCTATGGTGATGTTGGCTTCAACGGCCAGTCCAAATTCGCAACCCCCAATATCGACAAACTGGCGGCTGAAGGAATTGTTTTTACCCAGCATTACTCGGGTTCTACTGTTTGTGCACCCTCACGCTCAACTTTACTAACGGGAATGCATACCGGTCATACGGCCATTCGTGGCAACAAAGAGGTACAGCCTGAAGGGCAATATCCTTTACCCGACAGTACTTACACGCTTGCTGAAATGTTACAGGAAGCCGGCTATAAAACCGGGGTGTTTGGAAAATGGGGACTGGGTTATCCGGGCTCTGAAGGGGATCCCAATATGCAGGGTTTTGATGAGTTTTATGGCTACAATTGCCAGCGTCTGGCTCATCACTATTATCCTTATCATCTTTGGCACAACCAAGAGAAGGTAATTCTTGAAGGCAATAAAGGAAAGAATCAAAACGACTATGCTGCTGATTTGATTCATGATGAAGCAATGAAATTTATTGATAGTAATAAGGACAGTACTTTCTTTATGTTTTATGCTTCTCCTATCCCTCATGCCGAGCTGCTGCTGCCTGAAAAATATATAAAACCCTTCAAGGGAAAATTCCTGCCGGAAAAAAGTTACAACGGCGTTGACGCGGGAGAAAATTACCGCCAGGGACCTTATGGTTCCCAGGAAAATAGTCATGCGGCTTTTGCAGCAATGGTTACCCTGCTGGACAAACAGGTTGGTGAAATTTCTCAGAAAATTCAGGAATTGGGCATTGCCGACAATACCATTATTGTATTTACTTCAGACAACGGTCCCCATCAGGAAGGTGGTGCAGATCCTGATTATTTTAACAGCAATGGTATCTACAAAGGTTATAAAAGGGATTTATATGAAGGCGGGATTCATGTGCCTATGATCGTAAAATGGCCCAATCAAATAGAAGCAGGTTCTTCAACAGATCATATCTCAGCTTTTTGGGATGTGATGCCTACTTTCTCTGATGTTGCAGGGGAAGATTTGAATAAAGAAATTGACGGAATTTCCTTTTTGCCCACTTTAACAGGGGAAGGAGAACAGAAAAAACATGATTATCTCTACTGGGAATTTCATGAAAAAGGAGGCCGTATTGCAGTGAGAAAAGGGAAATGGAAAGCTGTTAAATACAATGTGACCAAAAAACCCAATGCTGAACCAGAGCTCTATGATTTAAGCAAAGATCCCGGTGAAACCCACAATCTGGCTTCTGAATTCCCGGCAGTTGTCAAGGAGTTGACACAGACCATGAAAGAAGCGCGAACAGAATCTGAGGTTTTTCAGTTTGCGGCCCCTACTTAGCTGAATGTTGACTAAAAATAACGGAAATGTTTAGGTGATTAAACTATTTGTTAAGGACATTGTTTTCTTGAAACTGCATAATCCGGGCAGCTTTTTCCTGCAGGCAATTGAATCAATTAAACCATAAATCTGGTGGCAATGTTAAGTCGTTTAAATTTTTCTATTTTCTTCATTTCGATGATATTTACATTTTATGGGTGTTTAACGGGTTCAACTGATAAAAGAAAGGCCGGAAAACAAAATTGCTGCTTACAAAAAGGACTTTCCGGGAGATTTGGAGAGCCTGAAAGCACTGCAAGGAAAAATGCAACAGACAATTCTGAAAAGGCAGAAGTGCCGAAAGAAATGAAGTTGATACCCGGAGGACGTTTTTCCATGGGAGCCAGGGAGCATCAGTTTGCAAGAGCAGATGAGTATCCCCCGCATCAAGTCAGAGTTGATAGTTTCCTCATGGATAAGCATCCGGTGACCAATTCCCAGTTTCGTGAATTTGTTGAAGCAACAGGTTATGTAACCACTGCCGAACAAAAACCGGATTGGGAAGAAATAAAAAAAGAGCTGCCACCGGGATATGAAAAGCCTGCGGATTCACTCTTGGTTGCGGCATCTCTGGTTTTCAGAAGCCCCTCCGAATCAGTTTCACTTAATGATTTTCATACCTGGTGGGAGTGGGTGCCTGGGGCCAATTGGAAAAATCCCATTGGACCGGAAAGTGACATTGAAAGACTCGAAAACCACCCTGTTGTCCATATTTCATGGAATGACGCCCGGGCTTACGCAGAATGGGCAGGAAAAAGACTTCCAACAGAAGCAGAATGGGAATTTGCAGCCAGTGGAGGGGAGAATAGTGATATTTATCCCTGGGGAAACGAACCGGTTTCCACTGAACTGGCAAATTACTGGCAAGGGGACTTCCCCCGGAAAAATGACGGAGAAGATGGCTTTTATACCACATCACCTGTTATGAGTTTTGATCCAAATTCATTTGGACTTTACGATATGGCGGGAAACGTTTGGGAATGGGTTAATGACTGGTATCATCATGATTATTATAAATCATTGGACAGTGGCAAAATTTCCGAAAACCCTGTGGGGCCGGACCAATCTTATGACCCGATGGAGCCGAATGTTCCTAAAAAGAGTATACGGGGCGGATCCTTTCTTTGCAATGATTCTTACTGTGCCGGATATAGGGTTTCCGCAAGAATGAAAACATCTCCCGATACCGGAATGCTTCATCTTGGGTTTAGGTGTGTAAAGGATTTGTAATTTTTAGATTTTCCTCTGAATTACCTGTTTTTGATGCTTTTTCCTATTTGCCCATACATCTCTTTCAGGAGAACCCGGTTTATGCCGGACAATCCTGATTGTGTAAGTTTTCTGCCGGCTTTATTTATGGGAAGTAAGGTGGAATAGTGTTTTTTTGTTGGCAGAGAGAATCAAACACTCACAAAAATAAACAAAAAAAGCTGTAAATCAAAGATTTACAGCTTTTTTTGTTTTGTGATCCCGAAGGGACTCGAACCCCCAACCTCCTGGGCCGTAACCAGGTGCTCTATCCAATTAAGCTACGGAATCATTTAGCATATTTTTGAACAGGTATTGTTCTCAAATGCGGTGCAAATATAGGGAAATTATTGTTATTTCTGCAAATTGTTAATTCAAAAATGAATGCTTTTTGGATAGGGGTGCAAAGCAATAATTCGTTAATCTTTTGCAAATGCTTGGTAAAGAGTTAATTATTTTTTTGGCAAGCGTTAACTTCAATTCTCTGATAATAAAAACTTTGCGTCATGGCGTCTTTTAGAATCCATAGCTTTAGCGAAGGATTACTCTGCGCTTAGGCTCTTTTTAACCAACTATTGGTAAAGGATTTAACGACAATTTTAAGATTCACACAAACTTATGATATTTCCGTTTATGTAATTTAATTGCAAGTGGGGTGTTTTTTTGGTATTTTGAAGGAAGAGAAAAGAAAAAAAAAGAGGAATGCATCATTTTTCATATCTATAACTGTCAACTCTGTTATTTACCATGACAACAAATTTGAATAACAGTCCGGATATGAAATTTTTAGCATTCCTCTTTATTCTTTAATTCATGCGCTATCGGAAGATCATTTCTTAAATTTCTCCCATGCATTGTTCCAGCTTATTTTCAAGTTTTCAAAAGCTACATCGGCTCCTGCTTTCAATTCTTGCCAGGCATCGCCGGAGGAGTTTTTGATTTCATCAAGTTTTGCCTGAGCCTCAATTTGCTTTCGTTTGAGATCTTCGATCTGATCCTGATATTTAATTTTCAGATCTGCCTCGCTTTGGCGGGCTTTTGCATCCAGTTTGTCCAGGTCGGCACGGATCTCTTTGAGTTGTGCATTGAATTTTTCAATGTAAGCTTCTCTGTTTTCCATAACTGTAAGGTTTTTACTGTGATTTAAATATATTTGTAATTAATGATTCAGTTTTCTTTTTTAGAATATATACGATTGTGTATCATAAATCCGGCATTATTAATGGTTTGTTTGATAGTTAACAGGTAAGACAGTCTGATTGTTTATATTGAATGATTGAACAAAAGGAAAAAATTATCTGGCAAGTTATTTGTTATCTTGCTATGTCATGATATTTCAAATTTTTTGCAATTGATGCTTGGGTGTAAAAATTTTACTTATAGAATCAACAGTCCGTTAAACTATAGCAATAGATTGTCAGTCAATTGTTTAAAATTTAAATACTCAAAATATTAAGAATTTGTTTATCAGTATGATACAATTTTACTAACATCTAACAACTATAAATCTAACGATCTATTGAGAATCTAATGGGTTATTAATTATTCTGCCCCCTTAAAAATTCCTATTTTTAAGGCCTCAAAATGGTATTCAATGAGTAACAGAAACATATTATTTGTATTTCAGTTTTTTGTATTTTTTAGTTTGAGTTTGTCGCTGCTCGCACAGCAAGCACCCTATCAGTGGAATTATCATTTTCCGCTTGATATTGAGCCAAAGGTGAGTGGGAGTTTTGGCGAGATCAGAAGCAATCATTTTCATTCGGGACTTGACCTGACAACCCATGGCAAAATCGGATTGCCTGTTTATGCTGCTGATTCAGGGTTTGTTTCACGCATCGCGGTATCTCCGGTTGGTTTTGGCAAAGCGATTTATATTGACCATCCTTCAGGTTATACGACTGTATATGCTCACCTTGATGGATTTCCGCCTGCTATTGATTCTATTGTTACGGAGATGCAATACGATAACAAATCATTTGCCATTCAACATTATTTCAGTCAGGAAGATATTACGGTGGGCAGGGGTGAGGTCATTGGATTTTCAGGAAACTCGGGTAGTTCCGGAGGGCCGCATTTGCACTTCGAAGTGCGGGAAACAGCAGGACAAAGGCCCATTGACCCATTGGCGTTTTCAACACCGGTAAAAGACAACATCAGACCGCACATTGCCGGCATAAAATTATATCCCTTGTCGGACGATGCAACCATAAACGGAAAAACTGCTGCACAATATTATCCTGCCGTCTTTTATGACGGAGCATTTCATTTGAAACACAATCCACAAATTGAAGCGGCCGGAAAAATCGGGATTGGCATCGAAGTGCTCGATTATTTATCAGGATCTTGGAGAAAATGTGGTGTTCATAGTATTGATCTTCGAATTGAAAACCGGGCTCACTTTAATTATGTCATGAATGGCTTTTATTTTCATGATACCCGGTACCTGAACTCTCATATAGATTTTGCCGAAAAAATGAACAGCAGACGGATTATACAAAAAAGCTTTGTGGATCCCTTTAATCGAATTGATTTGTACCAGATGGATGCTCAACGGGGACAAATGACAATGATCCCCGGCAGGAATTATCCCTTAACCTACATGGTGAAAGATATTTCCGGTAATGTTTCGAAACTAGAGTTCAACATTTTGGGTGATGATACGTATGCCGATAATAGAACAAACCAAAAGACCGGAGAATTATATGTCGATGCATCGCAGCCGTTTTCGTTCGAAATGGATGATCATTCGGTTTTATTTCCGGAAGAGAGTTTTTATGACGATTTGTTTACCCGTTTCGAAGTAAACGATTTCGATAAATCGGTTTCAGGAACTGTTTTTTCGTTACTGGATAAAACCATTCCCGTGCATAAACAATTTGAAATTCGAATACCAGTTCCAGCAGGAATGGAAGTAAGAGGATTATGTGGTGCTACCGTTTCCAAAAAAGGGAAATTTAATTATGCCGGCGGAAACCGGGAAGGAAACTTTTTCGTGATTAAAGCACGTGAAGGTGGTGATTATGCATTGACCAGGGATACAATACCACCTGAGATTTCCATTAAAAACAAGCCTCACCAGATGAATTACAGAGGACGAAAAACATTGGTGGCAGAAATAAAAGATGATTTTTCAGGAATTGATCAGTATAATGCTACAATTAACGGAAAATGGGTGATGTTTGAATATGATGCAAAAAATAACCGGTTAATTTGTTTTTTGGAGAAAATTCCGTTTCTCGAAAAGGGAGAACATGCTTTAAAATTTGAGATTACTGATCAGGCAGGTAATAAAACAAAATTTGAAACCGATTTCAGGTACTAAGATATATGAGAAAAATATTTTTTATCATATTTACATTATTAATTATGTCGGGTGGTCATGTGCGTGGGCAGATCGATACAGATCGCATGACCATTATTGGCAGAAATGCATTGTATTTTGAAGATTATGTCCTGGCCATCCAGTATTTTAATCAAATCATTAAAGTAAAACCTTATCTGGCTGAGCCATATTACTACCGGGCTGTTGGGAAATATCATCTTGAAGACTACAATGGGGCTTTAAACGATTGCAATGTTGCCATTGAACAAAATCCATACATGATTGATGCTTATAATCTCAGGGGAATTCTTTACCAGAACATGGAAAATCCCAAAGCATCTATAAAAGATTTTAAGCGGGGTCTGGAAGTTGATCCAATGAATGTGAACTTGCTCATTAATCTTGGAATTGCTCACATACAGATAAAACAGTATGATAAGGCCATTGAAATATATACCATGGCTCTTGATAAATCTCCCAATCTGATTACAGCTTATCTGAACCGTGGACTGGCCAGATTTTCGGCAAAAGACACTTCCGGGGCTGTCAGTGATTTTTCGGAGGCAATAGAGGCCAATCCCTATATTCCCGATGGTTATGTCAACCGCGCAATGATTTATTATCATCAGGGTGAATTTGAGGCTGCCCTCGGTGATGTGGATAATGCCATCAAACTCAGAGATGATGAATCCTCACTGTTTATGAATCGTGGTATCATTCGCTACCAATTGGACAACCTGAGAGGAACCATGGAAGATTTCAATAAATTTGTGGAGTTGGAACCCCGGAATGCCATGGGATATAACAACCGTGGAATCCTCAGGGCTGAAATTGGTGATCTGGATGGTGCCATCGACGATTTTTCGCGTGTTTTGGCCATTCGGGGTGAAGATTTGCCAACCCTATATTATCGTGGAATGCTGTATAAAGAAAAAGGAGAGTACCGTAAGGCATTGTCCGATTTCAACATTGTCGCTGATGTTTATCCAGATTTCGCACCCGTTTATATGAATCGTGCAGAAGTGAGACAGGCTTTGGGTCAGGAAAGCGCGGCCAATTTGGATTACAATACAGCCATGAAAATAGAGATGGATCGCAGAAATCAAATTGGCAAAGAAAGTGATCAACAGATTGCTTCCCGCAATGATTCTGATAGTGATGATGAGGAGAATGATCGCAAGCGGAAAGAAACGCGCGAAGAAGATGACCGCAACATCCGGAATTATAATAAAATTGCAGTGTTGGACGATTTCGGCGCCGATCAACCGGAGCAGTTAACCGGTGCCTCACTTCGGGGTAAAATACAGAACCGTAATATAATGGTGGACCTGCAGCCTCTTTTCGGAATCACTTTTTTCCCGTCTGATACTTTGGTACACAGGGTAAGATATTTTGATCGCGATGTGGAAGAAGCAGGCAATTCATTTATGTTTGAACGCTCCCTCGAACTGGGGAATGCAACAACTGAAATTGATCGTTCCACTTCAACAAGTATATTTGAAACCATTTCAAAAATTGACCAAAAAATTGAAGCTTCATCCGGTAAAACCGATCAAGTGAACCATCATATGGAGCGTGGACTGCTTTATATGGCAGCATTGAATCTGAACAATGCAATGGAGGATTTCACCAAAGCGATTGAACTGGATTCTGATTTTTATCTGGCCTATTTTGCCCGTGCTTTTGCCAGATATAAAATGGTGGAAATGGTTAGAAATATGGAAACCGATGATCTTCCGGATGCAGAACAGCTTGAACTTGGTCGTACTGCTGATGCAGTGGGAGGGGGAGATGGATTGAATCAACAAACCATACTTGATTACAATCCTATTATCGACGATTTAAAAATGGTTACTCAGATTGAACCCGGATTTGAATTTGCATGGTTCAATCTTGGGTATATGAATAGTCTTCTTCGTAACTTTGAAGATGCGATTGATTATTATTCAAAAGCCATTGAGTTGAATCCTGATTTCGCTGAAGCCTGGTTTAACAGGGGGCTGATACGTATTTTTCTGGATCAGACATCCGAAGGTACACTTGACCTGAGCAAAGCAGGTGAACTTGGGGTTTTTGAAGCTTATAGCGTGATAAAGAGATATGGCTCTTATGGTGAAGAATTGTTACCCAATGAGGAGGATGTGAACCATGAATGAATTGCCTGTTAATATGGATTTGGATAATGCAGAATTTAAGAATGCGCTTCAATTGATCCAATATACCAACTCGTCGGTATTTCTCACCGGCCGGGCTGGAACGGGGAAATCCACTTTTTTACGTTATATCTGCGAAAATACTCATAAAAAACATATTGTAGTGGCACCCACTGGTATTGCAGCAATCAATGCCGGTGGGGTTACCATGCATTCGTTTTTCAAAATTCCTTTTCGACCCATATTACCCGATGATCCGGATTTATCCACCAAAGACGGGCGTATCTATGATTTTCTGAAATATAACAAAGAAAAAATAAAGCTCATTCGCGAAACCGACCTGCTTATCATTGACGAGGTTTCTATGGTGCGGGTGGATATACTTGATTTTATTGATCAGGTATTGCGTGTTTATACCAAGAACAAATCATTGCCTTTCGGCGGCAAACAGGTGCTTATGGTGGGTGACGCCTTCCAGCTTGAGCCTGTTGTAAAATCTGATGACTGGAAAATACTGGGTCGTTTTTACAAATCGCCATTTTTCTTTTCAGCACGTGTATTTTCGCGTATTCCACTTGTCCAGATAGAACTTGAAAAGGTTTACCGGCAGAATGATAAGGCATTTGTTAAACTGCTGGACAAGATCAGGGTCAACTCAGCAAATCCTGACGACATCGGCAATATTAATCTTCGCTTGGACCGCACCTTCGAACCACCCCTGAACGAGCTTTTTATTACGCTTGCAACCAGGCGGGATACCGTTAATTATATTAATGATAAGAAGCTGGATGAATTAGAGGGAGATGCTGTTACTTTTTCAGGTGAGGTGCAGGGCGAATTTACTGAATCAAGTCTGCCAACACTCAGGGAGCTGGTGCTCAAAGAAAATGCTCAGGTGATGTTTGTGAAGAACGATCCGCAAAGGCGCTGGTATAACGGAACGCTGGGTTTGGTTGATGAAATCAGTGAGGAAGGAATTTCTGTTCGTACCGAAGATGATCAAACGCATCTCATCACCCGCGAAAAATGGTTGAATCTGCGGTATCGTTATGACGAAAAAAACAACCGGATCATAGAAGAGGAAATTGGTTCTTTTACTCAGTTTCCGCTCAGACTGGCCTGGGCCATTACGGTGCATAAAAGTCAGGGGCTTACATTTGATAAGGTGGTAATCGATTTCAGCGGAGGGGCTTTTGCCGGCGGACAGCTTTATGTGGCCCTTAGTCGTTGTCGCTCATTGGAGGGAATTATATTAAAAACACCTGTCACTTCACGTGATGTCATTGTGAATTCTCAGGTTCAGCAATTTGCCCGCTCGGCCAATGATCAGAGTTTAATTCATGAAGAGTTGGAAAAGGCTAAAGCGGATGGAGCATATATATCTGCGCTTAAATGTTTTCGCCAGGGCAACTGGTTAGAGGCTGTTCAGTATCTGGGTAAAGCCATTGGTCATAGAAAAGAGGATCTGACCCGGCCCGAAATTCAGCGGTTCATGGCTTCGCAAATGTCGTTTGCCACCAGACTTAAAACCAGAATTAATGATTTGGAGAATGAGTTGGCTCTTCAACAGAAAAATGTTGAGGAATTTGCCCGTGAATATTTCCTGATGGCCAATGAATGCGAGGTTAAATTCAAGGACCATCGCAGTGCTTTGGCCAATTTAAATAAAGCCCTTAGTTTGAATCCGCGTTTCATGGAAGCTTTAATCCGCCGTGGCAATATTTTGGCCAATACCGGTGATCTGGAAAATGCTGAAAAGGATTTTTCCAAAGTGCTTAAAATGAAGCATAAACACTTTATTGCTCTTTTCGGCCGGGGAAAGGTGAGGTTTCAATTACGCCATTTTTCAGGGGCGTATCAGGATTTTCTCGAAGCTTCTAACATTGAACAAACCGATCCGGAAGTCTACAAAAATTTAGGTGATGTTTGTGCACGACTTGGTGAAATGGACAAAGCAAAAAATTACTGGAATATTGCGGCAAGTCTTAATAATGAGGATTAATTATTTGAGAAGTCGTGAGTTAACAATATTTAAAGAACTTTTTCTTTAAATGAGATATCTGAGTATGTAAAAATGTAGATGTTTTTATACTTTTGCAGTCAAACAAAGCAAAGTATGAAAAACAAATATATTATAGTGGGAGGGGTAGCCGGAGGAGCTACAACAGCAGCGCGTCTTCGCCGCATCGATGAGAATGCAGAAATTATAATGTTTGAAAAGGGTGTGCACATCTCTTATGCGAACTGTGGATTGCCATACTATATTGGAGGTGTTATTACCGATCGCGATAAGCTATTGGTTCAGACGCCCGAAAGTTTTGGTGCCCGTTTCAATATTGATGTGAGAATTCAGTCCGAGGTGATTGATATTGATCCTGAAAAGCAATCTGTCTCAATAAAAGACCTGAATTCAGGGCAGGATTACACAGAAACCTATTATAAATTGATATTGTCACCGGGTGCAAGCCCCTTAAAACCTCCCATTCCGGGGATTGATCATCCTAATATTTATACACTTCGCAATGTGGATGATACCGATCGCATTAAAGAATTTGTGGATAAAGAAACACCTTATTCTGCTGTTGTGGTGGGGGCCGGATTTATTGGGCTTGAAATGGCCGAGAACCTGCATCGTCGCGGCATTAAAGTAACGGTGGTGGAGGCAGCCCCCCAGGTCATGAATATGATGGATCCCGAGATGGCTGCATTGTTGCATCATCATTTTAAGGAAATGGAGGTGGGGCTTTATCTTCAGGATGCCGTTAAAGAGTTTCGTGAAAATGACGATGATATAAGTGTGGTGCTTGCAAGTGGTCATATTCTGAATGCTGATTTTGTAATTCTTTCTATAGGTGTAAAGCCTGATAATACTTTGGCCCGAAAAGCAGGACTTAAATTGGGCTCTCTGGGCGGCATTGTCGTGGATGATTATCTGCAAACTTCCAGTGAAAATATTTACGCTGTTGGTGATGCCATAGAGTTTCCCCATCCGGTTACGGGACAATCTTCTCTGGCTTTTCTGGCTGGGCCGGCCAATAAACAGGGACGCATTCTGGCCGACAATCTGGTATATGGGCATAAGCGAAAATATCATGGATCTATTGGTACAGCCATTGCCAAAATATTTGAAATGACTGCCGCAACCACCGGACTTAGTGATAAGGCTCTGGCGCAGGCCGGGATGTCATTTCAGTCTACCATTGTCAATGCCGGCAGTCACGCGGGTTATTATCCCGGTTCTACCAATATGGTACTCAAAATATCCTTTAATCCGCAGGACGGACGATTGCTTGGAGGACAGATTATTGGTTATGACGGGGTAGACAAACGCATTGATATGCTTGCAGCTGTTATCAGACAAAATGGGACAATCTACGACCTTCAGGAGGTGGAACATGCTTATGCACCCCCATTTAGCTCGGCAAAAGATCCGGTGAATCAGGCCGGATACAACGCAGAAAACATTATGCAGGGACTTTTCAGGCCGCTGTCGCCATACCAGTTTCATGAATGGGATCATTCCGACAGTTGTTTGCTTGATGTTCGCACCCCAGACGAGCACGATTTGAATGCCATAAAAGGATCCCATAACATCGAACTCGATAAATTGCGAGAGCGATTGGAGGAACTTCCACGCGATAAAAACATTTATATTTTTTGTGGTGTAGGACTTCGTGGATATGTGGCTACCCGGATATTGAAGCAGAATGGTTTTGATAAAGTTTACAATCTTTCCGGCGGACTGAAAGTTTATCAGACTGCAATGGAGAAACAGGATAATCCTCTTAACTTTTCTACAATGGAGGATGTCCTTTTGCCCGAAGAAACTTCTGTGAATCATATGCCGGATCTTTCTGACTTGCTTCAGGTGGATGCATGCGGACTTCAATGTCCGGGACCGGTATTGAAACTTAAGGAGGAAATCGCAAAAATTGCTCCTGGAGAACAAATGCAGATCAGGGCAACCGATCCTGGATTTTACAACGATGTGGCATCCTGGTGTAACGTTACCGGACATACATTAATAGGACGCACAAAAAAAGGACCTGAAGTATCGGCAGTGATCAGGAAAAAGAGTGAAAATGTTACTGAAAACAAACTTGCCAAAATGTATGAAGGCATTCGAACCGTCGAACGTGGCGATAACAAAACCATCATCGTTTTCAGTGATGATCTGGATCGTGCACTGGCCTCATTCGTTATTGCCAATGGAGCTGCTTCAATGGGGAAGAAAGTGACCATGTTTTTTACTTTTTGGGGACTTAATGTCATTAAAAAGCAAGATAAACCCCGCACACAAAAAACGTTGATGGATCGTATGTTTGGTTTGATGATGCCAAACCATGCCGGAAAATTACCTTTGTCCAATATGAACATGGGGGGCATTGGTCGCACAATGATGAAAAAGCGAATGAAAAGTAAGAATGTGGATGCACTTGATGTAATGATCAATACAGCCATCCGAAGCGATGTTCAAATGCTGGCTTGCCAGATGAGTATGGATGTGATGGGGGTTAATCATGAAGAACTCATTGATGGGGTTCGTGTGGGAGGAGTCGCAAACTACCTCGAAGAAGCAGAATCTTCTAATTTGAATTTGTTTATTTAAATTTTGCTGAAAGAAATATCATTATTGATAATCGAATAATGATATTTCTTATCTTGGTGTTTTAAACCCAATCTTTACTCATAAATGGCGTTTTAAACAAATAAAAACAATAAATTTGTTTCGATGCCTGACCCCCAGGGTAGATTTGTCATAATGTTACACCAGGATTATCAGCTAAATTTTATTAAAAATGAAGTATTTGCTTTTTCTATTAGTGCTTACAGGATTATTTGTTCAATCATGTAATGAATTTAAGGACTATAAGGATGTTCCTTATGAGGAAAAATCTACTCCCGACTGGGAAAATCCATTGGTCAATCAGATTAATAAGGAAGAACCACGGGCCTGGTATGTTCCTTTTGCTGATTTAAATGAGGTGGATCCGGATGATATATGGGAATCTTCTCTTACTAAATCACTTAATGGCAACTGGTTATTTCATTTGTCCGAAAATCCTGAGCAAAGACCCTATTATTTCTTCAAAAACGATTTTGATACCCGCGATTGGGAAACCATTCCGGTTCCGGCAAACTGGGAACTTGAAGGCTTTGATTATCCTATCTATGTCAACATTGAATATCCACATGCCAAAACGCCTCCTGACATACAGGATTTTTACAATCCGGTGGGATCTTACAAGCGCTCCTTTGATATTCCTGACGAGTGGCAGGAGAAGGAGGTTTATCTTCGTTTCGGCGCCGTTAGTTCGGCCATGTACATTTGGGTGAACGGGCAGATGGTTGGATATAGTGAGGATAGCAAAACTCCTGCCGAGTTCAATATTACTGAATACTTGCGTCAGGGCAAAAATGATTTGGCCGTTGAGGTTTATGAATGGAGCGATGGCAGTTATCTGGAGGATCAGGATTTCTGGCGAATGGGTGGCATCACCCGCGATGTGTCTTTAACTGCACGGGCACCACAGCACATGCGTGATTTTTATGTTACATCTGACTTGTCGGATGATTATAAGACAGGACTGTTTTCGCTGGAAATGATTATAGATAAGGTTTCTGTTGATAATCCGGTGGTGGTAGAGACCAATCTGTATGAGGGAAGCAAACTTGTTGATAATTTCATTGATGCAGTTGTAAAAAGTCCGGTTAAATGGAGTTCTGAATTGTCTCCGGTGAAACCATGGTCGGCTGAAATTCCCAATTTGTATCGTTTGGAGATGATATTAAAGAATGATGAAGGCAACGTTTTGGAAGTGATTACCCAGGATGTAGGCTTCCGCAAAGTGGAAATCAAAAATAACACTTTACTTATCAACGGAAAATATGTTTATCTGAAAGGTGTTAACTTGCATGAACACCATGATGTTACAGGTCATGTGGTCGATGAGATGACAATGATAAAAGATATTGAACTAATGAAAAGTCATAACATCAATGCTGTTCGCACTTCTCATTATCCACAGCCTGAGCGGTTTTATGAATTATGCAATCTGTATGGTCTCTACGTGATTGATGAAGCCAATATTGAGTCGCATGGCATGGGATACGGCGAGGAATCACTGGCAAAAGATACTCTTTGGAAGGAGTCGCATTTGTACCGCACACGAAACCTGTTTGAGCGGGATAAAAATCAGCCATCGGTAATTATATGGTCATTGGGCAATGAAGCAGGTGATGGTGTTAATTTCAATGCCACATATGATTATCTGAAATCAGCAGACTCAAAACGTCCGGTACAGTATGAGCAGGCGCATGGTGGCCGCAATACCGATATCTTTGCACCAATGTATGCTCTTATAGAACACATGAAATATTATGCTGAGCAAGATGGGAGCAAGCCATTGATTCAGTGCGAGTATGCGCATGCAATGGGCAACAGCGTTGGCAATCTACAGGATTATTGGGATGTAATTGAATCCTATGAAGTGATGCAGGGTGGTTTTATCTGGGACTGGGTTGATCAGGGACTGCTTACAGAAAACGAACAGGGTGAAGAATTTTGGGCATATGGTGGCGATTTTGGACCAGATACTGTTCCATCTGATGGTAATTTTTGTCTGAACGGCCTTGTTGATCCCGACAGGGGAGGGCAACCTGCACTGGAGGAAGTGAAAAAGGTATATCAGTACATCAAATTCCGGCCTTCACAATTGGAAAAGGGTATTATTGAAATAGAAAACAAATACGCATTTCTGGAGACAGGGGTTTTCGATTTTGATTGGGAAATTGAGGGAAATGGAGAAATTGTGACTTCCGGTCGCTTTGAGGATGTAGATCTAATGGCGGATGAAAAAGGAAATTTCTCTGTTGATGTTGATTTTGATAAAAAGCCTGATACTGAATATTTCCTCAATGTACATGCCCGGCTGAAAGAAGATATGGGACTGTTGTCTGAAGGAACAATGCTGGCCCGCGAGCAATTCGAACTTCCGTTTTTTGAGCCGGTGAAATCCAGTCCGCAAGATTTACCGGCAGTTGAGTATGTTTATAATGAGGAAGATTCGGTTGTTATTTTTACCGGCGACCAGTTTGAAATTGAGTTCGATCTGCGGCATGGAATGATGACAAATTATATTTTTAAAGGAAAAGAACTATTGGAATCCGGCCCGGATCCTGCTTTCTGGAGAGCTCCAACGGATAATGATTTTGGAAATGGATTGCCTTCCAGATCAGGAATATGGCGTAATACTAAGGAAAATCGTGAATTGTTCGATTTTGAAATAACCTATTTAACCGATCAAAAAATTGTTTCTTTTGAATATCAATTGAATGATACTCTGGGGCATCCAACAGGCACCTCGGAGGTTGAGTATAATATTAATGGAGCGGGAGAAGTCCAGGTAACCAGTCGTTTTGCAAAAGCCGTTGAAGGTATGCCGGAAATACCCCGTATGGGAATGACACTTATTATGCCTCGCGAATTTGATCAAATGACCTGGTATGGACGAGGTCCGCATGAATCTTATCAGGATCGGAAAACAGCTGCTTTTGTGGGACTTTATTCCGGAAGCGTGGCAGATCAGTACTGGCCATATTTGAGGCCTCAGGAAAACGGAAACAAAACCGATGTGCGTTGGGTAAGCATCACCAACGATGCCGGGGATGGCTTATTATTCGAAGGGAAAGAGCTTCTGGAAGTATCGGCTCATCACAATCTGCTTGAAGACTTTGAATCACCATTTGATGCAGAAGGGCGTATTATGATGGATGATCCTGATAAACACATGCATATCACAGATGTAAAACCCCGTGAGCTTACTTCGATTGATATTGATCATATGCAGATGGGCATTGGTGGTGACAACAGCTGGGGCGCCTGGGTTCATGAAAAATACAGGCTTACAGAACCGGAATATTCATATCAGTTTATTATTAAACCTTTGAGCGGACATTAAATGAACCCGGTTATCTTTTTCAACATGTTTTGATTTTTCCTAACATTTTTACTTAACTTGCAATGTTTTTGGCATAAAAAATCAATAAATGATAATTGAATGAGACCTAAAAGTATCATTTATGAACCGCAAGGAAAGAGTATTAAAAACGTTGAATCATGAAACTCCCGACCGGGTACCGGTTTTTTACTGGGCAGTACCCGAGTTTACTGAAAAAATGATGTCTCAATTGGGATTTTCTGATAAGGATCAGTTGCTTGAATATCTTGGCATAGATTTCCGGTGGGTGGAGCCCTTATATGTTGGTCCGCAGCTTATTCATCCCGATAAGGCACATAAAAAAGACATTTGGGGTGTTGAATACCACAGAGCCGGCCATGGAGATTTAAGTTACTGGGATGCCGGGAAATTTCCTTTACAGGGAATTACTGATCCCGGGTATCTTGAGGATTATCCCTGGCCAACCCCCGATTTGTTTGATTTTTCATCACTCGATGCCCAATGCGAGAAATATAAGGATTATGCCATTATGACTGCCCCGGGCTTTTCTTCTCCTGGCCTGTTTCGAATTATACAACGATTGGTAGGGCGTGATGACTTTCTTGAAGTGATGATGTATAATCCCCGCTTTTTTAAGATTCTGGTTGATAAGGTGACTGAATTTTATGTGGATTTTATCGAAAAATTTTTCTCGGTAACCGGCAGTAGGGTAGATTTCATTAGAGTTGCTGATGATTTTGGAGCCGAAAACGGACTCATAATCAGTAATGATACCTGGAATAATTACTGCAAACCCGCCATCGAGAAATTTGTTGAATTGCCAAAAAAACTGGGGGTGAAATTTTATATGCATAGTTGTGGTGCCGTTCGGAAGCTGGTTCCCGAATTTATTTCGGCCGGAGCAGATGTTCTGGATCCCATTCAAACCCGCGCCGCAGGCATGTCGCCGGAAGGACTTAAAAAAGACTTCGGCCACATGATCACATTTTCAGGAGGTCTCGATGAAGAGTTGCTTTTGCGGAAGGGAACTCCCCAACGGGTTAAAGAAGGCGTAAAAGAGCTTCTGGACACTATGGCCCCGGGAGGAGGATTTATTCTTGGCCCTTCTCACAAATTGAAAGTGGAAACTCCCGTGGAAAATGTGTTGGCTATGTATGAGTCAGTGAGGGAATTTGGACGTTAACCAAGTTATGATTCTTTACCTTCGAGGCCCAATTCCCCGGCTACCTGTTTCATGGCTTCTGTGGTTTCCGAAATGAGATCGCGAAGGTCAATTCCAAGCATATCTGCACCACTCTGGATGATATTGCGATCTACTCCGGCAGCAAATCGCTTGTCTTTCCATTTTTTAATAACTGATTTCACTTTTAATTCATTGATGTTTTTATCAGGCCTCACCAGAGTTGATGTGACGATAAGCCC
>JBEPWN010000017.1:0-17282 GCA_041642395.1 Marinilabilia sp.
GCATTGTAGTCATCATCATCATTCTCATATTCTTTTATCCAGTGTTCTATTCCTTCTCCGGCGCTTACAGCAAATCCTCCAATGTAATCGGCAATGCCCGAATCTTTTGGAGCGACAAAATCAGCCAGTGAGTAGTAATGCTCTTTGCCCTGTTTTTTTTGTTGCTCACGCAGAAAGTGGAAGGTTGTTTTTACTTCAGTACGACGTTCGTCAGTATAAACTTCTATATCATCACCTTTGCTGTTGGCCGGAAACAGACCTATCACGGCATTGGGCTTCACCATTTTTTTGTGAAGCATTTTGTGAAGCATGACTTGAGCATCGTTCCATAATTTTAGTGCTTCATTTGCTTTTTCTTTGGCCATTTCCGAAGAAAATCCTGACAGCCATCTTTTTTTTGATGCTTCGTCGGTCACGTTCTCTATTCCACGATAATTTCCGGTAAGTCGCCATGCATGGAAAAAGAAAGTCCAGTCGATAAAAGGTATGATTTCATCAATGGGATAATCATGGAAAGTTTTTATGCCCAGAAAATTTGGTTTCTTTACGGGCGCTTCCTGCCAGTTGGTTTTCCATTTCTTTTCACGGGCCTGGTCTATACTGAGGTATTCTTTTACTTTCTTGTTTTTATTGGCTTCCCGCAAGCTTTCATATTCTTCACTGACGCTTTTGATATAACGATCGTGCTCTTTCATTGAAAGCAGAGCCCCGACGACCTGTGCACTCATGGATGCATCTTTTACATACACAACTGGTCCGTTGTAAAATGGATCGATTTTTACCGCAGTATGGACTTTTGATGTAGTAGCCCCCCCTATAAGTAATGGTTGCTTCATGCCGCGTTGTTCCATTTCGCGTGCGACATTGCTCATCTCTTCCAGCGAAGGGGTAATCAATCCACTTAAGCCAATGATATCGGCTTCTTCTTTAACGGCCTCGCTTAGTACCTTCTCGGCAGGGACCATTACTCCCAAATCCACAACATCATAATTGTTACAGGCAAGGATGACTCCTACAATATTTTTTCCGATATCGTGTACATCCCCTTTTACGGTAGCCATCAGTATTTTTCCCTTTTTGGTTTGAGCATTTCCCGATGCCTTTTTTTCCTCTTCGATGAAAGGCTGAAGCCAGGCGACTGCCTTTTTCATGACACGTGCCGTTTTTACAACCTGTGGAAGAAACATTTTGCCTGAGCCAAATAGCTCCCCGACAATGTTCATTCCATCCATCAGTGGTTGTTCAATAATGTCGAGAGCAAACTTATACTTCGCCCGAGCTTCGGTCAGGTCTTCTTCCAGATAGTCAGAGATGCCTCGAACCAGTGAGTGGTGGAGGCGCTCTTCAAGAGAGAGTCCTCTCCAGGCATCCTTTTTGGCTGCTGTCACATGGTCTTTCTGGTCTTTTATTTTCTCCGCAGCATCAATGAGCCGTTCCGTGGCATCAGGGCGACGGTTTAGCACCACATCTTCCACCAGCTCAAGCAAGTCGGCAGGGATTTCATCATATATTTGCAACATGCCCGGGTTTACAATTCCCATGTCCATACCTGCCTTGACAGCATGATACAGAAATACGGCATTCATCGCTTCACGCACGTGATTATTTCCACGGAAAGAAAATGAAAGGTTACTGACTCCGCCGCTCACTTTGGCGTACGGGAGGTTTTTCTTGATCCATCTGGCAGCATTGATATAATCAACGGCGTAGTTGTTGTGTTCTTCAATGCCTGTACCAATGGCCAGGATGTTGGGGTCGAAAATGATGTCTTCGGGTGGAAATCCGGCTTGTTTCGTAAGCAAAGTGTAAGCTCTCTCACAAATTTGAGTTTTTCGCTCGAGAGAGTCGGCCTGTCCTTTTTCATCAAAGGCCATTACAATCACTGCCGCACCGTATTTTTTGATGCTTTTGGCTTGTTCCAGAAATTGGTATTCACCTTCTTTAAGACTGATGGAATTGACCACCGATTTTCCCTGCAAACATTTTAGTCCTGCCTCAAGTACTGCAAATTTTGAAGAATCCACCATTACAGGGAGTGAAGCAATATCAGGCTCGGCACTCATCAAATTCAAAAAAGTGACCATTTCTTTTTTTGCATCCAACATGGCATCATCCATGTTCACATCGATGATCTGAGCCCCGCCTTCCACCTGGTTTTGGGCTACAGAAAGGGCCTCCTCATATTTTTCTTCACGTATGAGACGGGCAAACTTTTTAGATCCTGATACATTGGTTCGTTCGCCCACATTTACAAAGTTTGTGGTTTTGTCAATAACCAATGGATCCAGACCACTGAGCCTGGTTTTTGGTTCAATGACCGGGGGTACATGTGGAATGGCATTTTGGGTGTAATGTGCAAAAGCTTTTATGTGTTCAGGTGTGGTTCCACAACACCCACCAATGATGTTGACCAATCCCTGGTTGAGATATTTAAATACCTGAGGAGCCATTTCATCAGGTGTTTCGTCGTATTCACCAAACTGGTTGGGAAGGCCGGCATTTGGATAGGCACTGATAAAAAGCGGGGTTTTGTCGCCCAGTGTTTTCACATAAGAGCGCAGGTCCTCTGCTCCAAATGAGCAGTTGAGACCAATGGAGAACAAACGGAAATGTGATACTGAAATAAGGAAGGACTCCAGGGTTTGACCTGACAATGTTCTGCCGCTGGCATCGGCCACTGTAACTGAAACCATCACCGGAAAATCAGGCAAACCGCGTTTGGATAGTTCTTCTTCAATACCAAAAAGAGCTGCTTTTGCATTTAGAGTGTCGAAAACGGTTTCCAAAAGAAGTATGTCTGCCCCTCCGTCGATAAGACCAGCGGCTTGCTCTTTATATACATCTGCCAGACCGTCGAAAGTAACTGCCCGGTAACCGGGGTTATTAACATCCGGACTCAAAGAGGCTGTTTTATTTGTAGGGCCCATGGATCCAGCGACAAAGCGGGGCTTCTCGGATGAGGAATATTTTTGGGCGGCTTCGGAGGCAAGTTTTGCCGATTGTCTGTTTAATTCATAAGTCTTCTCTTCCATCCCATAGTCGGCTTGCGAAATGCGATTGGAATTAAAAGTGTTGGTTTCAATAATATCTGCACCTGCTTCCAGGTATTTCTCATGAATTGAACTGATGATATCGGGACGGGTAAGTGACAATAAGTCATTATTTCCCCGTTGCGAGTGAGTATGATCCTTAAACTCCTTGCCTCTGAAATCCTCCTCGCTAAGAGTGTATTGTTGGATGAGGCTTCCCATTGCCCCGTCGAGTAGTAAAACTTTCCTCTTTACCTGTTCTCTCAGTTGTTCTGTTTTACTCATAATATATTTCCTGATGCAACAAAGCAGCAGCCATGGCGATGTTTTTCCTAACATCACCTTTGGTTTTGCTGTTCAGCTGGTTAATGAATTATTTTCAGTAACAGAGACAACTTCATTGTATTGTTGTCCCTGTTACAAAGGTAAGGAAATATATGATTTTTGTTTGGAATGATGGTTTGTGACAATAAAACGGACACTAATTAGTCTCTGCCTCTTAGTTTATTTAATTCATTCAAATGCTGTCGTGCTACAACTTTCTCTTTTTCCAAAACTCGCTTACGATGGGCATCAAATTCTTTTTCCAGGTCATCATATTTTTCACGCAGTTGGGCTGTAAGATGATGACTTCGTTTGAAGAGAAAGAAAACAAATGCAAATGCTGCGGCAAGGATAAGCACGAGGCCCCACATTATTGAATTGTATTTTCCCTTCTGTATTTCAGCTCCCAGGAATGGGATGCTGTTCTTTGCAGTCAATGCTTCTTCCAGATTATTCTGAGTATCCTCTAATTCCTTATTCAGAGTGCCGATATGATTATTCAGAGAGTCTATTTGTGAATTTTTTGATGCTATTTGCGTTCGCAAATTCTCAAGAGAGTCAAGTACATTTGATTTTAGCTTGTTAAGCCAGGCGGAGCGAACAACCCGGTATTCTTCGTATTTGCTTGAGTTTTCAATAGCATAGTCAAATTGTCCTGAAATGGGACCCCGATCAAGGGTTGCAGCTTCCTGCTCGTCCTGAGCGTAAAGTGGATTGGTACCCAGAATAATAGCAGTCAGCAAATAAAGAAAAAAAATCTGTTTCATGGCCGGTATAGTTTTATATTTTGTTTAACGGTGCAGGGGATATAAAATTGTGTAATTTTTAATGGGCGGATTTATATATGAATTCAAAGTTACAAAAAAACCGCCTCTAATGAAGAGGCGGTTTTAAAAATATGTGCTTTAACAATCCGTTTTTAAATTATCTTTTGAACTTGTGAAGATAATTTCTCATTGCCCGAAGGAATTGTTCTGGCCGTATATGTAATGCTACTTATCTATTGATCCGATCATTTTATGAGGATCAACCCACTTGTCAAATTCTTCGGATGTAAGGTAACCAAGTTCCAACGCAGCTTCTTTGAGAGTAGTACCTTCTTTGTGCGCTTTTTTGGCAATTTCTGCTGCTTTGTAGTAACCAATATGCGTATTTAGTGCAGTTACAAGCATCAGAGAATTGTCCAGGTGCATTTGAATGCGCTGATTATTGGGTTTGATTCCTACGGCGCAGTTGTCATTAAATGCAACGCAGGCGTCTCCAAGCAATTCGGCACTCTGCAAAAAGTTGTAAATCATTACCGGTTTGAACACATTCAGTTCGAAATGCCCGTTGGAACCTCCAATGGAAATAGTAACATCGTTGCCCATTACCTGGGTGCAAACCATAGTCATGGCTTCTGCCTGTGTGGGATTCACTTTCCCGGGCATGATTGATGACCCGGGTTCGTTTTCCGGAATAATGAGTTCTCCAATACCAGAACGCGGACCTGATGAAAGTAAACGAATGTCATTGGCTATTTTCATCAGACTGACTGCAATTTGCTTCAGGGCACCGTGGCTTTCGACAATGGCATCGTGAGCTGCCAGTGATTCAAATTTGTTGGGGGCTGTTTTGAATGGAAGACCGGTAAATTTGGCAATGTATTTAGCTACGGTAACATCATATCCCTTCGGGGTATTTAGTCCGGTGCCAACAGCTGTTCCACCGAGAGCCAGTTCAGAAAGATGTTCCAATGTGGATTTTAATGCCTTTAATCCATATGATAATTGGGCGGTATAACCCGAGAATTCCTGTCCCAGAGTCAGCGGAGTTGCATCCATCAGATGGGTGCGGCCAATCTTAACCACATCGATCATCTCTTTGGATTTTTCTTGCAATGTATCTCTGAGCTTTTCTATGCCGGGAATTGTTTTTTCAATCAGCATCTTATAGGCAGCAATGTGCATTGCTGTAGGGAATGTGTCGTTTGATGATTGCGATTTATTGACATCATCGTTAGGATGAATAGGGCTTTCACCTTCTCCCAGTTTACCGCCGTTTAGCACATGGGCCCGGTTGGAAACCACTTCGTTGCAGTTCATATTCGACTGGGTGCCACTACCGGTTTGCCAAATAACCAAAGGAAACTGATCGTTGAGTTTGCCTTCGATGACTTCATCGCAGGTTTTGCCGATCAAATCTCTTTTTTCTGCCGGCAGTACTTCGAGTTCCTCATTGGCATAGGCTGCTGCTTTTTTCAGGTATCCAAAAGCCTGAATAATTTCAAGTGGCATTGAAGCTAACGGTCCGATAGGGAAATTCATTACAGATCGCTGGGTTTGTGCGGCCCAGTATTTGTCTGCCGGCACCTTTATTTCGCCCATAGTGTCTTTTTCTATGCGGTATTCCATGTTTGCGTGTTTTAATAATTGAAATATTTAATTTTTTTCGAAAACATCCTCGGCCCCAAATTCCATCAGGTAAGATTTGATGAAACCGTCAATGTCACCGTCCAGAACTGCCTGAATATTGCTTGTTTCATGGCCGGTGCGTACATCTTTCACAAGCTTATAGGGCTGCAATACATATGATCGGATTTGCGATCCCCATTCAATTTTCTTTTTTTGCGATTCAATTTTGTTTTGAGCTTCCAGTTTTTTTCGGAGTTCTATTTCAAAAAGTTGTGATTTCAGCATTCGAAGTGCATTGTCTTTGTTGCCTCCCTGACTGCGTGATTCGGTGTTTTCGATTACAATACCCGTTGGGGCATGGCGCAGCCGAACGCCTGTTTCAACTTTATTCACATTCTGACCTCCTGCTCCGCTTGAGCGAAATGTTTCCCATGTGATATCACCGGGGTTAATATCCACTTCAATTGATTCATCAATAAGTGGAATCACAAATACAGAAGTGAAGGATGTCATCCGTTTATGTGCCGCATTGAATGGTGAAAGACGAACCAGGCGGTGTACGCCGTTTTCACTTTTTAGGTATCCGTAGGCAAAATCACCATCAAATTGCATAGTCACCGATTTGATGCCGGCCTCGTCACCTTCCTGATAATTGGTTTCGGTTACTTTATATCCATGGCGCTCGCCCCACCTCAAATACATGCGCATAAGCATTTCAGCCCAGTCCTGACTTTCAGTGCCTCCTGCTCCGGCATTGATTTTCAGAATGGCTCCCATTTTGTCCTCTTCTTTTTGGAGCATGTTGCGAAGTTCCAGATCTTCGATGAGCTTAACAGCTTTTTGGTATTGTGCATCTGCATCACTATCTTCTGCCTCTCCTTCTTTTATGAATTCTAAAAGAACCGATGTTTCTTCAACAGCATTTCTTACCTTTTCATAGCTGTTAACCCAGCTCTTCAGCTCTTTGATTTTCTTCATTTTTAGTTCGGCCTCTTTTGGGTCGTTCCAAAAATCGGGCGCCTGGGTGCGCATCTCTTCTTCCTGGAGTTCTATCTTTTTTCGGTCGATGTCAAAGATACCTCCTCAACGCTATTTCGCGTCCCGAAAGGTCTTTTATCATGTCTGATGTAATCATGGTTTGTATTTTTTAGTTTTTACAAAGGTAATAAATAAATTGCCGGGGGGCTATGGATTTTGCAGATTAGAGATAAAATTCTCTAATTGGATGCTGACAAAAAATAAGGCGGGCAACATTTTTGTTGTCCGCCTTATTTTAGGGGTGAAAGACCGGTTTCGAACCGGCGACCTCCAGAACCACAATCTGGCGCTCTAACCAACTGAGCTACAATCACCATTTTTAAAGACTGTGCAAAGGTAAAATTTTTTCCATTAGATTTGCAAATCTTTTCTAAAAAAATGCTTCTGTAGTTACCATACAGCTGTTTTTAGATTTAATAAAAATATTGAAAATGAAGTTTTTCACAATCAATCCGGAAATTGACAATCACATTAATTTCTTGATGAGGCAAATTCGTCATCTGATGGATGGCGAAGCATCTGAGCTTATGATGAAGTCCGGAGCTGATTATCGGCGAAACTATGGAGTTTCATTGGTGCATTTAAGAAAGATGGGTTCTGAAATTGATCAAAACAATGAATTGGCCAGACGTCTTTGGTACCGGGAAATCCGTGAAACAATGATTCTGGCTACTTTGGCTGCAAATATCAAACAATTGACAATTGTTGAGCTGAATCAATGGGGTGGAATGATCAATACAATAGAATTATCTGAACAAATGGGCCGTAATATTCTTTGCAGCCCAGAAATTACCGATGATTTTTTGTCAGACTGGTTGCAAAGTGAAGGGTTTTATAAAGCATATGCCGCGGCAATGGGTATTGGCTGGCGATTTCGTTTGCACCCTGAACAGGGATTTGAATCCTTCAGTTCTGTTTTGCCCTTATTGAAAAAGCTGTCGGGCCAATCGCGCTTTTTGCGCGCGACTGCCTTTGCTCTTAGAATGGCCGGACGATTTTCTGTAATTTATCGTCCACTTGTTTTGTCGGTGGTCGACGAATGGAAACAGGATGAAAATTCTTCAGTGCGCCAGGTTGCTGATGATGTGGGATACGAGCTCTCATTGCTGTCCTGATAAAGTGCTTAGATGTTATATTAAAGTCCGCTATACCTTGGTAACAGTCTGTCAGTCAGTTGGTTGAATTTAAAGCAATTAAGGCATTACAATAAAGCTTAAACGCAAAGACACAAAGACGCAAAGTTTTTATTATCAAAGAGTTGAAGTAATTCATTGTTATTTTTCAAACCATTTATTATTAGGCACTTGCAAAAGTTTAACGGAGTATTGGCATTAATGAGTTGGTTTTCAATTTGATACAACCGATTTAAAATCTAATCCCGAAGGGTCGGGACTAACGATCTATTTTAATAGTGACTGTCTGAAAGTATGGGGATATGAAAGCGCCAACATAAAATCATAGCATCATGCATAGGGCGTTTACTCAAAATAATTAACTTTGGGCATTGTTTGTGTAAATGACTTTTAACGAAGCTAATT
This sequence comes from Marinilabilia sp., assembly GCA_041642395.1. GTDB lineage: Bacteria > Bacteroidota > Bacteroidia > Bacteroidales > Marinilabiliaceae > Marinilabilia. Next base: position 8,323 of record JBEPWN010000017.1, read on the forward strand.
TATTATTGATATGCATATTACTGAGGTAAAATCTGAAAAGCAGAAGCAACAGTTTTTAGATGTCGTTGATAAAATATATAAGGATGATGATGTTTATGTTCGTCCTTTGGATGTGGTAATTAAGGAGATATTTGATCCGGCATCCAATGATTTTTTCAAGCATGGTGATGCTGCTCTTTTTTTATTGCTTGACGAAAGCGATAAGGCAATAGGTCGGATTGCTGCCTTTATTAATGAAAATAAAGCTTTTGGGTATCCCCAGCCTACCGGCGGGGTCGGGTTTTTTGAATGTGTCAACGATCAAAAAGCAGCATTTATATTGTTTGATCGGGGCAAAGAGTGGTTGGCTGAAAGGGGAATGGAAGCCATGGACGGGCCGATAAACTTCGGAGAAAATGATACTTTCTGGGGATTGATGGTTGACGGTTTCACCGAAGCGTCTTTTGGAGTGCAGTATAATCCTCCTTACTACAAGGATTTCTTTGAGAATTACGGGTTTGTCAACTACTTCGAGCAGGTCACCAATCACCTGGATCTTCAAAAGCCTTTCCCGGAAAGATTCTGGAAGATTGCAGGATGGGTTGGTCGCAAACCCGGATATCAGTTTAAGCATTTTACATGGGAGGAGAGTGAGAAGTTTATTCAGGATTTTATTGCGATATACAACGATGCCTGGCAGTTTCATGAGAATTTTACTCCTATGAAAACAGAAACCATCCGTAATTCATTGAAGGAAGCAAAGGATTTTATGGATGAAGAATTAATTTGGTTTGCCTATTACGAAGAAACTCCAATTGGGTTTTTGGTGCAGTTTCCTGATGTAAACCAAATAATAAAACACTTTAAAGGGAAGATGAACTTTATTAATAAGTTGAGATTTGCATATTTAAAGTGGCGCAAAACTATGACCCGTAGCCGGGTGGTGATTATGGGCATTCGGCCCCGCTGGCAACGCAATGGAATTGAATCGGGTATTTTTTGGCATCTGCGCAGTGCCGTATTAAAGAAACCCTGGCTCCGTGAGATGGAGCTCTCATGGGTTGGTGATTTTAATCCAAAAATGAAGGCTTTGCATGAGTCTCTGGGTGCAGAATTTGGTAAAAAGCATATTACCTATCGTTATATTTTTGACGAAAACAAACGCAATACCATGCAAAGAGCAAGTTCTATTCCTGTAGATACAAGACAAAAAGTAGATTAAAGGATGTGGAGGCGAATAAAAGCTTCAGAGAAAATTCGTATGTTCTGTTTAAATATGAATGCATGAATTATGGCTGGGAAATACAATTGTGTAAATATTTCTCCAAAAATTTTGGTGTTTGTTGTTGGAATAATTAATTTTGCAGTCCATTATAAAAGAATGTTTTGTGGCACGAGGTTTTGAATTGTCAGAACGCCGTGAAAATGAGAATAATAAGAAAAAACAAAATACTTGAGCAATATGAAAAAGGGAATTCATCCGGACAATTATCGCATGGTTGCGTTTAAGGACATGTCCAACGGCGATACTTTCATTACCCGTTCTACCGTTAATACACGTGAATCTATTGATATCGACGGAACAGAATATCCATTGGTAAAACTTGAAATTTCAAGTTCTTCACATCCGTTTTACACCGGAAAAATGAAGCTTGTGGATACAGCTGGTCGTGTTGATAAATTCCGCAACCGGTATAAGAAACATTTTGAAGAGAAGAAATAATCATGTTTTTCTTTTTACAGGAATAAAAGCTTCGGTAAGTAACCGGAGCTTTTTTTATTTGCTTTTCCCCCGCCTTACAAGGTTGAAAAAGCATTATCTTTGTATTTATTGTGCTTCTTTGATTTGTATGACAGCTAAGATTTGATTATCAAAGATATACACCAGCAGCTGTTAGGGTATCATTGAACGCCTATAAATTTTGTTGAAGACATTAATCTATGGATAATTTTAAAATATCAGTCGACGCATTTGGGATGAGTGATTATGCAGATGGAGAATCGGAATTTATTCCCATTGTAGGGGATGATATGGAACAGGATACGGATGATACTCCAATTCCTGATCAGTTGCCTGTGCTTCCTTTGCGAAACACCATTTTATTTCCAGGCGTGATTATACCCATTGCCATTGGACGTGATAAGTCACATAAGCTCATTAAAGATGTAGAAAAGTCCGGGGGATATTTTGGTGCGTTAACTCAGGTGGATTATAAAATTGACGATCCTAAGGAAAAGGATCTCTATAAAACCGGAACAGTTGCACGGATTATAAAGATTTTGCAAATGCCAGATAATTCCACTTCCGTTATTATCCAGGGGAAAAAAAGGTTTCAACTGGAGGAAATGATCGATCATGATCCTTATTTTATAGGACGAATATCGGTGCTGGATGATAAAGAGCCTGAAGGTGACAAAACCAGAGAGTTTGAGGCTGTTGTTTCATCACTGAAGGATCTGTCGTTGACACTGATCAAACAATCGCCCAATGTTCCGCCGGAGGCATCTTTTGCAATTCGGAATATTGAACGTCCGGCTTTTCTGATTAATTATGTTTCTTCCAATTCTGATATTCCTGTTAAAGAGAAACAAAGACTTCTTGAAACGAATGACTTGAAGGATAGAGGTTTGCGTCTGGTGGAATTTCTGGTGCGGGAAGTGCAGCTGATGGAGATTAAAAACGACATTCAGTCCAAAGTGAAGCAGGACATGGATCAGCAACAGCGGGAATATCTTCTTCAGCAGCAAATGAAGACCATCCAGGACGAGTTGGGTTCCGGACCGGTAGAACAGGAGGTTATAGAATTTGAAAAGCAGGCCTCTACCAAGAAATGGTCTGCCGAGGTGGATGAACTTTTCAAAAAAGAGTTGGGAAAATTGCAGCGTCTTAATCCTGCATCCGGGGAATATTCCATTCAGTTTAATTATGTACAGACCTTACTTGAATTACCCTGGAACGAATACACCAAAGATAATTTTGATCTGAAAAGATCTGCGCGCATTCTGGATCGTGATCACTACGGTTTGGAGAATGTGAAGGAACGGATATTGGAGCATTTGGCGGTTTTAAAACTTAAGGGTGATTTAAAATCTCCCATTCTTTGCCTTTACGGTCCTCCCGGTGTGGGGAAAACGTCTTTGGGCAAATCGGTTGCGGAGGCCCTAGGGCGCAAGTATATCCGGATGTCATTGGGTGGATTGCATGATGAAGCTGAAATTCGTGGTCATCGCAAAACCTATATTGGAGCCATGCCCGGACGGATTATTCAGAATATAAAAAAGGGAGGTTCTGCCAATCCGGTATTTATTCTTGATGAAATTGATAAAATAAACAACAGTTTTCATGGCGACCCGGCTTCAGCCTTGTTAGAGGTGCTTGATCCCGAACAGAATATTGCATTTCACGATAATTTTCTGGAAGTCGATTTCGATCTTTCCAAAGTGATATTTATTGCAACGGCGAATACCCTCAATTCCATATCGCCACCATTGCTCGATCGCATGGAATTGATCGATGTAAGCGGGTATGTGCTGGATGAAAAGATTGAAATTGCCCGGCGTCATTTGATTCCTCAGCAAATTGAGAATCATGGTATTCCCAAAGGAACCATTACCATTCCACGACGGACATTGGGATATCTTATTGATCATTATACCCGAGAGTCGGGGGTTCGTGATTTGAATAAAACCATTGCCCGCCTTTATCGGAAGATAGCACTTCGTCTTGCCACTGATGTGGAGGTTAAAAAATCCATCGCTATTGCCGATGTAAGAGCATACCTGGGAGCAGAGAGGTTTTCTAAGGATACATGGCAGGATAACCGGTTTGCAGGTGTAGTGACCGGACTGGCATGGACCGCAGCAGGTGGTGAGATACTCTTTGTGGAAAGCAGCCTGAGTAAAGGAAAAGGACGATTAACACTTACCGGTAACCTGGGGGAAGTGATGAAGGAATCTGCTATGCTGGCTCTTGAATATCTAAAATCGCATGCTGCTTTTCTTAATCTTGAGGAGGATATTTTTGACGAGAGAAATGTTCATGTTCATGTGCCTGAAGGTGCCATTCCCAAAGACGGACCTTCTGCAGGAGTTACCATGGTTACTTCGCTTGCCTCTTCTTTTTCAGGACGTAAAGTGAAGTCACGACTTGCCATGACCGGAGAGATTACGCTGCGTGGAAAAGTGCTGCCGGTAGGAGGAATCAAAGAAAAAATTCTGGCTGCCAGACGTGCGGGCATTAACGAAATTGTGCTTTCAAAGGAAAACAGAAAGGATATCGATGAGATCAAGCCCATATACATTGAGGGACTTGTATTTCATTATGTGGATGATATTTTGGAGGTGCTAAAATTGGCACTGACCAATGAGCAGGCTGAAAAACATTAAAAAATCAGAGTTGTGATTCTTCAAAATTCATAAAACGTTTTTCAAAAGCATCAAGAATAGCCTGCATCGATGGTGTGATGCGAGCGAGTGCTCTGCGGGTAATTGATTTTGGGATGTGTTTGAAGTATGCTTCGGCAAGGCCTCCGGCAATGGAAGCGATGGTGTTGCTGGGCCCCCCGATGGCAATTGCCAGACGAATTGTTTCTTCATAATCGGATGCTTCCAGAAAAGCGGAAAAAGCTGGTTGAACTGGCGAATATTCACTGTTGGGTGTTAATTGTCTGACTTTCCAATCGTTTGTGGTGAGAGAAAAATCATATTCGAAGGCCTGGCCAATAAATGTTTTGATTTCCTTTTTTGTTGCTGCTGACCGGCACATATGAATTGCCACTGCTACTGCTTTGGCTGCATTTATGCGTTCGGGAACATTGTGGGTAATTTTTGTGCTTTTTTCGGATTCATGCAGTGCTTCTTCAATGCTTTGTGCCGCAAAACCAATGGGGCTGATGCGTCGGGCTGCTCCGTCACCTTTGCTTACGTATGGTGTGGGATCATCCGAAAGTGCCCATTCCAGAAACTGGGGACGGTATCCTGCTCTTGGAAAGGATCTGACCCATTCTTTTAATGTTTTTTCGTAATCTTTATTGTTAAGAGCTGAATCGGCAGTGGCAAGTGTTAAAATGGTGTCATCAGTATAAGCCGACGATGGTTTGAACAGTTGGAAGTCAGTGTCGGGAGCATTATCGGTTTTAAAAGCTGAACCAATAATGTCGCCGATAATTGCACCTTTCATAGTTTTCAGGATTTGATTGGTTGAAAAAACATGTCATACGGGACGGCTAATATGATAAGTTTTACGTAAAAAACAAATTTTTAGATAAACTATTATTCTATCTTGAAAACAAATTTGTAATTTTTTGCAGGTTTTATTCAAATTATATGCGAAGTGAACAACTATGGAATATTAGGATTTTCGTATATTTGGTGATAATAATTACATGACAATATATATGAAGCTATTTTTTAAATATCTGTTTCTGACAGCGGCTGTAATTTGTGGTTTTTTTTTACTGTGGTATTTTCGCTCGATTGTTATTTTTGTAGTGGTTTCAGCAATTATTTCGTTGATTACCCGACCTGTTTTTGACTTGTATCATAAGGTTCATATACATAAGTTTCGGATTAATAAAACAGGAGCTGCTTTATTAACCGTTTTGACACTTTGGGTTTTTATTGTCATGTTCTTTCGTTTTACCATCCCATTGGTGGCAACAGAAATACAATTCTTTTCAAATATTGATATTCCCCGAGCACTGCAAAAAATTAGCTCTTTACTTTCAGAAGCTTTGAAGCCTGTAAGAGGATCGGAATTTGGTGAAACTATTATTGATAACATTGAGAGACAATTTGAACTGGCCTTACTTACATTATTGGATTTTGGACAGGTTGGTCATTTTTTTACTTCTGTTGCTGAGTTTTTCGGAGGCATTTTAATTGCTGCCTTCTCAATTACATTTATTACTTTCTTTTTTCTGAAAGAAGAGGGATTGCTCATTGGTGGAATATTGATATTTGTTCCGTCCAGATATGAACAAGGCATCCGGCATGTTTTGCTTTCGATCCGTTATCTTTTGCGCCGTTATTTTTTGGGAATTCTGATCCAGACCACCCTGGTAGCAACATTTGTTACTACAGGGCTTTCCATTCTTGGTATTGGATTCAATCACGCGGTAACAATAGGAATTTTCAGTGGCTTAGTGAATATTATTCCTTACCTGGGGCCACTTATCGGTGCTTTTTTCGGCATTTCTGTAGGCAGCCTTATTTATTTGCAACTGCCTATGGAGATTGAATTTCTTTCCTTTTTGGGATGGATGGCGTTTATATATGTTTCGGTCCAGCTTATGGATAATATGCTGTTCCAGCCGCTTATATTTTCCAATAGTGTGAAAGCCCATCCGCTGGAAATCTTTATTGTGATCTTAAGTGCAGGATACATGTCAGGGATTGCAGGTATGTTTCTGGCTATTCCTGTTTATACAATTATCAGGGTAATTGCCAGGGAGTTTTTTGATAAATATGAAGTTGTTCAAAAACTTACTGACCGGATGTGACCTTGTTTATTCGGTTGTTACCGGGGGCATATTTTGTTCCTGAATCCTTAAATTCAGAGCATCCTGTATTTTTATGCGATTGCCGTTTTGAGTGGCTATAATATATGCATCTTTAAAACCCATTTTTTTTACAATCTCGCGAAATACGTCTGCTTCCCTGTAAGTTGGAAACAATCCTAAGGTAAATTGGTTAATCCCTCCATAATTGCTCTGATGTAATGAAACCATGTTCTGACGAAATCGTTCCATATTTACTCCCAGGTATGCTCCAATTTGAATGCTGAAAAATATTCCGTCTTCGGGAATATAAAATTCAATGGGGTTACCATCAGGGGTCATTATTTCCAGTTTGGGGATGGGATTTTCTTTTTTTCTTTCCGGAGCTAATTTTGCAATCAGAGCAATAGAGTCTGATGGGCTTATTGATTCAATGTTGATAAGAGATGTGGATGTGTTATTTTCCTTTGTGTTATTGAAAATAAATAATGAAAGCCACGATGAAAGTGCCAATAAAGTAATGATTATTAGTGCTGAACGCAACCTTGAGATAACTTTGTTTTGTTTCTGAGTCTCATTTTTTATTCTGTCCAGTTCTTTTTGAAGGGCTTCACGCCGTGTATCTTCTTTCCATTGATTAAATGTTGATTCTGATTCTGTCATAACTTGATTCAGTTGGGGAAGTTTTACAAAGGTTAAATTGATAATGATGTATTAATGATCTCTTTTATTGAAGGATATGTTTTTTGTGCAAATTGTTTGGCTTCACTTATCGGCAGCCATTTTACCTGGGTGATATCTTCTTCTTTTTGTGGTGTTGGTTCTTTATCTCCCCGATAAATCATTTCAAACCAGCGGGTTTCTTTAAGAATGTGTTGATTGCCTATATAATAGGTATGAAAGGTATTACCCAGCGGGGCCAGAATTTCCGTTGGATTGATCCCGCATTCTTCGGATACTTCACGCACGGCCGCTTCTTCAAATGTTTCATTGAGCTCCACTTTTCCTTTTGGGAGATCGGGGCGATTACGCCTGATTATGGTTAAAAAACTATCTTTGTTCAAGTTAAGTACAACCCCTCCTGCAGCCTGCAAATTTTTGAAATAACCACGAAAGCGTCGGAAAAGCTCATGTTTGTTGTGATGATAAATAACGGCTTCATTTAGATTTTCATTGGCTTCAAAATTGGATAAAAAATTTTTCAGCTCGCCTTCACTACCCAGCTTATGTATTGCTCCAAAATCCGGACCAAGATCTGCATCTATATGGTCGGTAAGGATGATTGCTCTATCTTTGAAAAATATCTTGTACATTTGCAATATGAAAAAATTAGAGGATATTATCGCTACACAGTTATTGCAAATAAAAGCAATAAAACTGCAACCTGCAAACCCTTTTACCTGGGCTTCCGGATGGATGTCACCTATTTATTGCGACAACCGTAAAACTTTGTCTTATCCCGAAGTGAGAAATTTTATTAAGATCCAGTTTGCCCGGCGCATTCTTGAACGCTGGCCTGAAGTTGATGTTGTGGCTGGTGTCGCTACCGGCGCAATAGCTCAGGGTGCAATGGTGGCCGATGCCATTGGCAAACCTTTTGTTTATGTGCGTTCCAGTCCCAAAGAACATGGACTTGAAAACCTCATTGAAGGGGATATGAAACCTGGTCAGAAAGTTGTTGTAATTGAAGATCTGATTTCAACCGGGGGAAGCAGTCTGAAAGCTGTTGAAGCCCTTCGCAGCAATGGAACACAAGTGTTGGGAATGATGGCCATTTTTTCGTATGGATTTAAAGTAGCTGCCGATAATTTTGATCAGGCCGGAGTTGAATTAGAGACTTTAAGTGATTATGAGGCTCTGATACGGGTAGCTGCCGAAGTTGGATATGTGTCTTCTGATGATTTGAGTACTTTGTCGCAATGGCGCGATAATCCTGCCACCTGGAAAAAATAGCGATTGTATGACACAGTATTCTGTTGGTCTTATGTAATGGATTGGAAGGCAATTGTTTAAATAACAAATATTTATTATGTTAAAAAATTGGTTTTCACTTTGATAACATCCATCTAACATCTTATATCTAAAAATCTAACCATCTATTGATGACACGTTTCGAAAGTGATGTAAAAAGCATTCCTCATCCTGCCGCAAAAGTATATGAGATGCTTTCTGATTTTGATAATTTTGAGTCTCTGATATCTTCTGAAAAGGTTACTAACTGGCAAAGTTTTGATGATCACTGCAGGTTTAATGTTGAAGGGATAGGGACGGTTGGGCTTAAAATAGTCGAAAAAGAATCAAACAAAACCCTAAAATATACTGCGGACGGTACTGTACCCTTTAATTTTTTCCTTTGGATCCAATTGAAGGAGATGGAGGAAAATGAAAGCAAATTAAAACTGACCATTGACGCCGACTTAAATCCAATGATGAAGATGATGGCCCGCAAACCATTAAAAAAATTTATTGAAATGATGGCCGATG
>JBEPWN010000018.1:0-14059 GCA_041642395.1 Marinilabilia sp.
TCGCACCTGCTTCGGACCACCTTCGTAACTGCTCCGTTATAAACTCATTGTAAACTCAATGTAAATTCAATATAAAGTCTACTTAAACTCAATTATAACTGAATTTAATTTGACTTTATAATGACTTTTTAATAACTTTATAACAAATTTGTAACGGACTTGTTACGAATCTGATACGAAGTTGGTCCGGAGCTGGCCAGTGGCAAATGTTATTTAGAATACCTCAAACCTTGTTGAAAGCTACTTTCATTAAAAAATAGCGATCCTGTCATGAGGCGTATGACAAAAGGTGAATTTTTAATATTTCCATTTAACAATAGATCGTTGGATTTTTAAATATCAGATAGATTGGTGCATATTGAAAGCCGATTTTTTAGCCTTTGATTACTATGGATTCAACCAATTGACTGACAATTTTTAAAAAAAAGTTTTACGGACTATTGATTTAACCCGAATATCAAATAACAATAAAATCCAAAATCCACGCTTCCCCGGGCAGAAAATCAAATATCTTATAAACTGAAAAAACTATGGCACGATTAAAACAAGGCATTAACGGGCCCGGCAAAGGAAGAGTCGGCAACGTAATTATGTATGAAATGTATGGCAATACTTACCTCCGATCCCGACCACTTACCTACAAAGACAAAAAATCAGAAAAACAGCTGGCACAGCGTCAGCGATTAAGACTGGCGCAAAACCTGGTGCGGTATCTCAATCACCTGTTACGTATCACCATGGAAGACATTGCCATTGGGCGATCGGCCTACCATACAGCTGTTTCGCTGAATTTAAAAGAAGCCATTGAAGGAGAATATCCGGACCAGTACATAAATCCTGAAAAGGTTATATTGAGCCAGGGTAATCTGACACTTCCCAATCAGGCAAGCGCGGTAAAGACTGATGATGGGATACTTCTGGAGTGGTCCACTGAAAATATGCGGGAAGGCTTTAACCATCCCTCTGACAATCTGATCTGGTGTATGAAGGATCTTGAAATCTTTGAGTTTGCCGACTATCAGGTTACCACTGTAAAACGGCACGAAGGACATGTTTTACTGCCTTTTCCTCAATCCAGAAAACCGGTTGAGCTTTGGATGATGTTTCGCAATGCAGATGAGACCAGAATGAGTGGGACGAAATGGGTGGGGCATATTGGTTAGTCAATTCAGCTTTCCGCATCCTGTCCGAACTTTCAAGGTAAATTAGATCGGAAAATCCACTGAAGTTTGCGTTTTATATCGATCTTAGCACATAAAATTTAAACGAATGAGAAACCATATTTTTTTATTTCTGATTGCGATCCTGTTTGTTTGCGCATTTAAAATTGAGGGGCAGGAGCAAAAGCCTGTACGCCTGGCTGTAGCGGGCACATCGCACGGTCATCTGTCTTTTATTCTGGATCGCTCTGATAAAGGGGGTTTTGAATTGGCAGGTGTTTTCGAATCTGATGAGGAATTGGCTCAACTCGTAGCAGAAAGGTTTGAACTTTCCGGTGATTTGTTTTATTCCGACCTGGAAAATATGCTTGATGAGGTTAAACCCGCGGCAGTTGTCGCATTTGGTTCAATTTTTTCTCACCTTGAAGTTGTCGAAGCATGTGCGCCGCGGGGCATTCATGTTATGGTAGAAAAGCCTCTGGCAGTGAACATGTCGCATGCCTCAAGAATGGCAGATCTTGCCCGGGAACATGGGATTCATCTTCTTACTAATTACGAGACTTCATGGTATTCCACCACCATGAAGACACTGCAGATGGTCCGGGAAGATAATTTTACCGGCTTGTTAAGAAAGACCGTCTTCCACCACGGGCATCAGGGACCTGTTGAAATAGGCGTTGGCAAGCACTTCCTCGACTGGCTCACCGATCCGGTTTTGAACGGAGGAGGAGCAATCGTTGATTTTGGCTGCTATGGAGCGAATATCATGACTGCTCTCACGCATGGGGAAAAGCCGGTGTCGGTGACTGCCGTAACCCGCCAGTTTAAACCCGAGATTTACCCCGAAGTCGATGATGAAGCCACCATTATTGTTTCTTATCCCGAATCACAGGCCATTATCCAGGCTTCATGGAACTGGCCGTTTAATCGCAAGGATATGGAGATATACGGAGTTGACGGCAGCATAAAAGTTGATAATGATCACGATATGAGGGTACGGAGTAATGATATGCGGAAAGAAGAACAACAGCATGTTACCTCTGGTGATGTTTCAGTTTATGATGATCCTTTTGCTTATTTCTTTGATGTGATAAAAGGAAATATTGATATTGAGCCTTTCGGCCTGTATTCCCTTGAAAATAATATGCGTGTAATCGAAATTCTGGATGCTGCCCGGAAATCGGCAGAAGGAGGTGAGACTATTTATTTTGAACAATGTGAATAATATCTTTTTATCATGAAAACCAACCGGCGCGCTTTTTTGAAAACCGCTTCATTCCTGCCTTTATTGACTGTTCCGCATAACCTGAGATCTGGCAATCCTATTTTAAATCGCGGGAACAAGGCAAAGCTCAAACTCAGCCTCAATGCCTATTCTTTTAACCGCTTGCTGCAAAATGGCGAGATGGATCTTTTCCAATTGCTTGATTTCTGCGCAAAACACAATTTTGATGCAGTGGACCCAACGGGTTACTATTTTCCCGGATATCCTGAAGTGCCAGGTGACGAATATATCAACCGTTTCAAAAGACAGGCTTTTTTGCAGGGCCTGGACATCAGCGGCACCGGAGTAAGGAATGATTTTACCAATCCGGATGCTTCAAAGCGTAAAAAAGATCTGGTACATATCAAAGAATGGATTGAAGTGGCTGCAAAGATGGGGGCTCCACTCATCCGTCTGTTTCCGGGAAGAAGCCAGCCGGATGGATACAACCAGTCAGAGGTGAATAAATGGGTAGTAGATGGCTTAACACAGGCCGCAGACTATGGTAAACAACATGGAGTGATGATCGCCATGCAGAACCACAACGATTTCATCAAATCCTCCGATCACATCATTGAGATCATGGAAAAGGCCAATCATGACTGGCTGGGTCTGCACCTTGACATTGGCAGCCTTCGCCAGGGCAATCCTTACGAGGAAATCAAAAAGGTTGTGCCTTACGCCATTACCTGGCAGATCAAAGAATTGGTGTATTTTGATGAAAAGCCGCGGGAAACAAACCTGGAAACAGTATTTCAGATCGCTGCTGATGCCGGATACAGAGGTTATCTGCCACTGGAGACTCTGGGCGAAGGGGATTCCTATAAAAAAGTAAAAAACTTAATAGGCCGGGCAAGAAGCGCCCTTGCTAAGGTTGAAACCCGCATTTAAGAATCTTCACAACAAGAACATGGGCAGCATACATTTATTCCGTTCTTTGAAAAGAATATTATTCGCATTTAGGTGACAATAGACCATGAACCTGTTGTAAACGATTGTCAGAAATTATTTAAATCATTTAAGATCTTAAGAGGTTATTTTTCAATATTATTTAATCTATCTAACATCTAAAATCTAACGATCTAACGATCTATCGAGATGAGCTTTACTGAAAAAACACCAACTTTTTTTGAAGCAATTATTCCCATTCTGGTTTTAATTATACTGCTGACTACAAATGTTTTTGTTTTCGAAGATACTTTGGGCGGCGCCAACCAGATTGCGTTGCTGCTGGCTGCAACCACCGGTGCTCTTATTGTTTACAGGAACGGACTCAGTTGGTCCGTCACAAAAGACCACATAGTCAAAACCATCGGATCGGCCATGCCATCAATGCTTATTTTGCTGTTGATCGGTTCTCTTGCCGGTACGTGGATGATCAGCGGCGTGGTACCTGCCATGATTTATTATGGTCTGGATATCATCAACCCCCACGTATTTCTGATTACGTCTGTTGTTGTAAGTGCAATCGTTTCTGTTGCAACCGGAAGTTCGTGGTCCACCATCGCCACCATCGGGATTGCGCTTCTGGGGATTGGCAAAGCCCTTGGCATTAATGATGCAGTAATTGCCGGAGCCATTATTTCGGGAGCTTATTTTGGCGACAAAATTTCACCGTTGAGTGACACAACGAATCTGGCACCTGCAATGGCCGGAACCGATCTTTTTACACACATCCGGTATATGTTCTATACCACCGTCCCAAGTATGGCAATTACACTGATCCTGTTTGCTGTTATTGGGGTCAATTACGATTTCAGTATTACCATTTCCAGTACCGAAACGGTGAAAGCAACCCTTGATGAATTGTTCAATATCACGCCATGGTTATTCCTGGTACCGGCAATTCTTCTTACAATAATTATTTTAAAGGTGCCTCCACTACCGGCTCTTATGGTTGGCACTTTGCTGGGGGGTCTTTTTGCAGTTGTTTTTCAACCCGGCATCGTCAGGGAAATTGCGGGCGAAGGCATCAGTTACGGGAAAGCCGCTTATATTGCTTTTATGCAGGCCATGTTTGGCGATGTACAATTATCAACCGCCGAGGGCATGGTCAATAGATTGTTAAGTACTTCGGGCATGCGGGGAATGCTTGATACCATTTGGCTGATATTATCGGCCATGGTTTTTGGTGGAGTGATGGAAGCCGGCGGATTGCTAACAAGGATTACACATCCTATCCTGAAAGTGGCAAAATCAACCGGCGGACTTGTTACCGCCACTGCCGGCACCTGTATTTTCTTTAACACCACCGCATCCGACCAGTATATTTCCATCGTGGTTCCGGGGCGAATGTTCCGTAAAGCATATGAAGAAAAAAACTTAAAGCCGGAAGTGCTGAGCAGAACACTCGAAGATGCCGGTACAATGACTTCGGTGCTTATTCCCTGGAACACCTGTGGCGCCACGCAATCAAGGATTTTAGGAGTGGCCACATCCGATTATCTGCCATATGCTTTTTTTAATATTATCAGTCCTTTGATGAGCATATTATTCGCATATCTGAATATTAAAATCAGGCATTACCAACATGAAAAGGGTTAATCTTAAGAATGATCCAAATCGGGGTAAAGTGGCATTTTAATACCGGAATTTATGAGTGTTAAATATTTTGTATATTTGAAATTTGTAAATAAATGTTGATTTAGATAATTTGATGTCTCTAAAGTCAAAACATTATGAGGAGGCCAAATTCAGAGAACTCCTTGATCTTTACTATGTAAGATTGAAGCGTTTTGCTGTCTCTTTTCTTAAAGAAGAAGCCCTGGCCGAAGAAGTAGTTATGGATGTATTTCTGAAACTCTGGGAAAAAAGAGAGAAACTTGACGAAATTGATAATCTTACTACATATCTTTTTGTTGCGGTTCGAAATGTTAGCTATAATTTTCTCCGTAAAAACAAACAACATGATTCCGATTCCCTTGAACAGGTTGAAGTAACCCTTGCCCGTTATGAAAGTACTCCGGAAGATGATTTAATCTCGGAAGAAATGTTGGATGCACTTAATAATGCGGTAGAAGAATTACCCTCCAAATGTAAGATGGTTTTTAAACTGTTGAGAGAAGAAGGATTGTCGCGTTCCGAGACTGCCCACGCACTCGGCATTTCAGTAAATACAGTGGATAATCAGGTTGCCATAGCCGTCCGGAAAATTGGTGAAACATTAGGACTGGATCTCTCTGTCAGGAAAAATTTTACCGGACTCAGAACTTTTTTATTGTGTTTTTAGGCCGGGACTGTAATGTGCATAAACGCAAGACCTGACTGCTATTCTCGTCCAAAATAATCTACACCAGATTATCTTAAGTTTCATTTTTAAAATGATACACACATATTTCATAAAGTTTAGCACCTCTGCCTTCCTATTCCGTATCTTACGGATATACCAATAACCGATTAAGTCAATGAGATAAAAACATATCCCTTTCGGAAAAACGACTAATTTTTAACTGTTTCTCCTGGATTTTTCCCTGAAGTTAACCCCAATCCTATGCCTTCCTATTTCTTGAGTCTGCTTCCAAAAAAGACTTTTAGCCTGGGGTGTCAACGTCTAACTTTCAATGTCTAAAATCTAACCTCTAGCCTCTAACTTTTTTCAAGTCCCCCTTTGGGGATTTAGGCGGCCTAACCTCCAAACCTCAAAAAATCAGGTCAATGTAAATAAATGTAAAAAAACATCATTTTTAATTGGTAACATTTTATAAAAAGTGTGTCCTTACATTAGAACGCCATCCTTAAAAGGAGATATTGCAGAAGAAGAGAGTGACAGTAAAATGACAAGCCGATCATGAGTATAAAGAAAGATATATCTAAGATAATTAGCCGCCATTTGATGGTTGCTGCATCGGAGGATGAAAAAAATGTCCTGCGAAAGTGGCGAAGTTCCAGTGAGCAAAATGAACAAGGTTATCAGGTGCTGAAGCGACTGTTTCAGCACAGGTATTATAATGAATCCTCTGCAAAAGATGAAATTCCTGTTGAGTCGTTTTTCAACAGAGCGCGTCTGTTGCAATCTCAAACAAGAATCTTAAACTGGTGGAAAATAGCAGCCACTATTGTTATCTTAATTTCTGTGGGCTCATTTGTGTCAGAATTTCTTTATGTGTTTGATACCACACGGGTAGAGCTTGTTGCCGATTCAGGACAGCGCACCGAAGCGGTATTGCCTGACGGATCAAAAGTTTGGTTGAACAACAGCACCCGGCTGGTTTATGAACACCGTTTTGGACGGAAAAGAACTATTCAGCTGGATGGAGAAGCCTATTTTGAAGTGGAAAATGATGCAATAAGCTCGTTTTTAGTAGAAACGGGAGGTTTGGATGTGAAAGTGACAGGAACTCAGTTTAATGTAAAGAATTACGCCACCGACAGAAAGGTTGAAGTTGCTTTGTCGGAAGGCTCCGTTGATGTCGAATCAATGGAAGGAGAGCAGGTTCAGATGAATCCAGGGGAAGTACTTTTCCTGCACAAGGATACCCGAAAAATGGTGAAAGAGAACAGACAGGTTCGGGATAATTCGGCATGGAGAGACGGAGTGATGATTTTCAGGAATGAAGATTTTGACAACCTGATTACCAAGCTTGAAAGATGGTATGATATACGGATAGATTACCAGGCGAAAGATTTTGAAGAGATTCATTACTCGGGTACCATACGTAATTTAAGGCTAGATCAGGTATTTGAGTTTTTAAATCTGACTGTTCCTATAGAAGTGGAAATGAAGAGTAATCATATCGTGTTACATAAGGAAAAAAAGAGTGATGAAAAATCCAAAGCTATGAATTAAAAACAAACGGGGAATGCTCCAACATCCCCCGTCAGAATTTTCTTCAACAGCTGCTCCAACAGCGTTGAAGGTCGTTTTAATTGTGAACTAAAACATTGTAAATCTATGAAAAAAATGTGGAATTGTACAGGGGATAAACATTCCTTTGCACGAAAACGAATCTTTCGAATTATGAAATTATCCCTTTTTTTTGTGACAGTATTGACGTTTCAGCTTTCAGCTGTTACGGGTTGGTCGCAAAATGAAAAGCTGACTTTAAATATGGAAAACAGCTCAATTACAGAGGTGATACATTCCATTGAAGTGCAGACAGGCTTGAGTTTTTTCTATCAGAATGAGCAGTTGAAAAGTTTTGCTCCCGTGAGTGTTGAGGCCGAAGGAGAGACAGTCACTGAAGTTCTGACAGGTATTCTTGCCAATACAGATCTTGATTTTAGAATTGTTGATAAGCATGTGGTTATTTTTCCTGCAGCAAAAGAAAAAGAAGAACTGCCGCTTGCACAGCAGGATGAATTGCCTGTCAGAGGAAAGGTTGTTGACTCTGACGGAGAACCTGTTCCCGGTGTTACCGTGCAGGTAAAGGGAACCCAGACAGGAACCAGCACAGATATGGATGGAAACTATTCTTTTCAGGTGCCCGATGATGCCACAACTCTTATTTTTTCCTTTATCGGAATGCAAACCCACCAGGTAATGCTTGATGGCAGGACGGAGATTGATGTGACTATGAAGGAAGCTGTACTTGGCCTCGATGAAGTTATAGTTGTGGGTTACGGTACGCAGCAGAAAAGGGATCTTACAGGTTCGGTATCATCGATCAGTGATGAGGAATTAACCTCACTTGCAGTTCCCAGTGTTAGTGACGCCCTGCAGGGAAAAGCTGCTGGAGTTCAGGTGATTTCTACAGGTGCTCCCGGCAGCGATGCTACCATTCGTATTCGCGGATTGGGAACCATCAATGATAACAACCCTTTGTTGGTTATTGACGGTGTGCCTACTAAATCAGGACTTAATCTTTTAAATAAAGACAATGTTAAGTCGATTCAGGTTCTTAAAGATGCTTCGGCAACCGCTATTTACGGTTCCAGAGGTGCCAATGGTGTTGTCATTGTTACAACTAAAAGAGGGGTTAGCGGACAAAGTAATATCAATGTAAAGTATTCCTACAGCACACAGGAAGCCACCAGTAACCTTGATATGTTGAATGCCTCTCAATTTGCAACCATGCACAATGAAATGATGGCAAATGCAGGAAGAGCGCAAAATCCGGATTTTAGTGACCCGGCATCTTTGGGCGTGGGAACCGACTGGCAGGATCAGCTGTTCAGTATTGCTCCTATGCATGATATGTCTGTGTCTTACTCGGGAGGCAGTGAAAAAACATCGTACTATGTTTCAGGAAGTATTTTGGATCAGGAAGGAATTGTGATGAATACAGGATTTAAACGGTTTAATCTCCAGTTTAATTCTGATTCGAAGGTATTTGATAATGTAAAATTTGGTAACTCACTCACTCTCACACACGACAATAAATATAGTGGAGCCTACGATATTGGATCTACACTTAGGGCCCTTCCCACGCAGTCTGTTTTCAACGAAGATGGTACTTATGCCGGACCGGTAGGACGTCCCGAATGGGTCGGAGACATCCGGAATCCTGTAGGTTCTGCTTCGGTTATCGATAACACAACCAAAGGATACAATGTCATAGGTTCTGTTTTTGCTGAAATTGATATTTTGGAAGATCTGAAGTTTAAATCAACCGGAGGACTGGAAGCCAATTTCTGGTACGGGCGCACCTGGTCGCCGGCTTATGACTGGGATCCAACCCCTGAGCCGGAGTCCTACCTTTATCAATCTTCTAACAGAAGTATTACATGGTTGTGGGATAATATCCTGACTTACAAAAAGACATTTAACAGCGTTCATGATTTGACTGTAATGTTGGGTACAAGTGCCCAGGAAAACCGCTTTGATTTCATGAATGGTTCCATTAAAGAGTTTGCCAGTGACAAAACGCAGCAACTGGATAGTGGAAACGACGAGCAGGAGATCGGCGGAAATGCTTCAGAATGGTCACTTATGTCTTATATGGGGCGTGTTAATTATGATTTTAGTGATAAATATCTGGTTACAGCCACAGTACGTCGTGACGGTTCCTCACGCTTTGGTTCCGGAAATAAGTGGGGAATTTTCCCATCAGGGTCTGTTGCCTGGCGTATTTCGGAAGAGAATTTCTTCAATAATGTTGATTTTGTGGATGATTTAAAATTGCGAGCAGGTATAGGTTATACCGGTAACCAGGAAATTGGAAACTATGCTTTTGCATCCAATCTGAGTATTATTAAATACAACTTCAATAATTCAGTGGTGCCTGCAGTTGTTCCTATTGTGATGCCAAATCCGATTGTGCAGTGGGAATCACAGGAACAAATCAACATTGGTTTTGATGCCACATTTCTTGCTCAGCGTTTAAATGTTACCGTTGATGCATATCAGAAAAATACCAGTGACATGCTGGTGCCCATGTCGGTTCCGATTTCAACCGGATATTCTGACGTTGTAGTGCCTTCAATCAACGCAGGTGAAATGGAAAACCGCGGTGTCGAATTGTCTGTCAGCTCCAGAAATATTGAAGGAGATTTTACCTGGGACACAGATTTTAATATATCCTACAATGAAAACAAGGTGACCAGCCTGAATGACTCAGTTCCAATGGCCACCGGGAACCTGGGATTTGACTTCCAGCCTTCCAGAATTGCTGAGGGTCACGCAGTGAATGAATTTTACGGATATGTGTCCGATGGTCTTTTCCAAAATCAGCAGGAAGTAGAAAACCATGCTGTTCAGATTCCCGGGAATGATCCCTACAACCGCACATCGGCAGGTGATATTCGCTTCAAAGATTTGAATAGTGACGGGATAATTGATGATGCCGATCGCTCCTATCTGGGAAATCCCAGTCCTGATTTGATTTTCTCGATGGACAATAAGTTTACCTGGCGAGGATTCGACCTGTCGGTTTTCCTTCAGGGAGTTCAGGGTAATGAGATATTAAATGCCAACCGCATCTGGAGTGAAGGAATGGCTGTGGCTGTGAATCAAACTACCGCTACTCTCGATCGTTGGCAGGAAGAAGGTGACATGACCGATATGCCCCGTGCCGTTTTCAACGATCCGAATAAAAATACCAGGGCTTCTGACCGCTGGGTTGAAGATGGTTCTTATTTGCGAATTAAGAACATTGTATTTGGATATAATCTTCCCGGGCGCTGGATTGAAAGAGCAGGAATGCAGCAGGCCAGGGTCTATTTCTCAGGATCGAACATTTATACATTTACCAATTATGACGGAGTGGATCCCGAAGTTGGTTCAAATGGTATTGATAACGGCTTGTACCCCGTAACCCGTACCCTGAGTATGGGTGTAAACATTACTTTCTAACCGACTAAAGAAAATTGAAATGAAACGATATATAATTATAATAACCATAGTGCTGGGGATGAATTCTTGTGGTGAGGATTTCCTGATCAAAGCACCCATGGATTCCATTAATACCGAGAACTTTTTTGAAACCGAGCAGGATGCAATTTATGCAATTAACGGAGCTTATCAGCCGTTACAGTGGCCCAAATTGTATAATATGCGCATGTGGACCACCGATATCATGGCCGGTAACAGTATAGTAGGTGCCGGAGGTGGCGATGACGGACGTGAGACTCAGGATCTTGCCAATTTTGTCACTACAACCGATAATCCAGGTGTTTTGGACCTCTTTCGCGGACCCGCTCCCGGTATTCTAAGGAGTAATGTGGTGATTGAAAATGTTCCTGGAATGGACATTGATGAGGATTTGAAAGAGCGTATTATTGGGGAAGCAAAGTTTCTCAGGGCACATTACTACTTTATTATGGTTCGGTTTTTTGGTGATGTTCCATTAATCCTGGAACCTCAGGATCCCGGAGATGACCTTCGTCCTTCCAGAACAAACAAGGAGGAAGTTTATCAGCAAATTATTGCCGATCTTACTGATGCGAAGGCCTCTTTGCCTGCCAAATCGGAATACTCAGATGCCGACCAGGGACGTGCAAACCGTGGTGCAGCTGCCGGCTTGCTGGCAAAAGTTTATCTTGCCCGCGGAGAGTGGCAAAAAGTAGTTGATTTAGCTGATGAGGTGGCCACACTGGGTTACGAGTTGAACGATAATTATGGAGATAACTTTCACGTGTCTACCGAGAATTCAAAAGAATCCTTATTTGAAGTACAATATGTAGGTGGTGCCGGGGAAAGTTTCTGGGATAATGAAAATCAAGCCTCATGGCTCAGTACTTTTACCGGACCCCGTAATGCCAATATGGTAGCCGGTGGCTGGGGATGGAATCAGCCTACCCAGGAATTTGTGAATTCATATGAAGAAGGCGATTTACGCAAAGATGTAACTGTTTTGTATGAGGGAGGACCTGACTTCGACGGAATGCAGTACGATCCGGCTTATTCGGTAACGGGTTACAATCTTAGAAAATTTCTGGTCTCAAAATCTGTGGCTGATGCTTACGATAACAGTCCGCTAAACTTTCCTGTGCTTCGTTATGCCGACGTGTTGCTGATGAAAGCAGAAGCTCTGAACGAGTTGGGACAAACTGCTGAGGCCGAAACACCCCTGAATGTAGTGCGAAATCGTGCCGGCCTTCCTGATGTTGAATCGGGTCTTTCCAAAGAGGGGTTCAGAGCAAAAGTGTTGCATGAGCGAAGAATGGAACTTGCCTTTGAAGGCCAGCGTTGGTTTGATATTATTCGTGTAGAGGGTGGACAGTGGGGCATTGATTTCCTTCATTCTATTGGCAGGGTAAATGCTTCAGAAAAGCACTTGTTATTGCCAATCCCACAGAAAGAAATTGATGCTAATCCCAATCTGGAACAAAATACAGGTTATTAATCGTGAGAATTAGTTACAATAGTTCGTTAAAAAAGACCTAAACGCAGAGGCGCAATGACGCAAAGTCTTTATTATCAAGAGTTGAAATCAACATTTGATAAACATAAATTGTTTGTTATTAGTCATTTGCAAAGGTTTACCGGAGTATTGAATTAGTTTTTGCAAGAAAAGTGCATGTTGCTTTATCACTTTTTGAAAAACCAATAAGAACCAAAAACGAAAAATCATGCAAATAAAAAATATAGATTCAAATTGGAAGAAAAGTCTTTACAGACTTCCGTTTTTCCTGTTGGCCATTCTGATGGCCTGGTCGGTGCAAAGTTGTTCCGACGATTATGATGAAGTGGAGGTCGAGATGGGAGAACCTGTTTCTTTAAGTGTTTCGACAAGTGAGGTGACTCTGACACAGAAGCAGGCAGATTCAGAAGCAGTACAATTCATTTGGACCACCGGAACCAACATGGGTACGGGAAGCTCCATTTCCTATACACTGGAAATGGACCGTGCCGGAAATGATTTTGCCTCTGCAATGAGTTACAATATGGGTAAAGGGATTTACCAAAAGAGTTTTACCCATAAAGAGTTGAATACAATGCTGATGAATCAATTCGGAGTATCTGGAAATACTGATGCCGAAATTGAAGTTCGTATTACAGCAAATGTTGCAGAAGAGGGTGTGGAAGCCCAACAAGCCACTTCAACTTTAATTGCATCTGCCTACGAGCCTGTATCAGAAACGCTTTACCTGCTTGGAGATGCAGCACCCAATGGTTGGAGTGCGGATGAAGCAACCCCTTTAACGCAAAAGGCTTCTGACCCAACTTCTTTTAGTTACAGCGGCCCCTTATCTGCCGGAGAATTGAAATTTATTACCGAGCAGGGCCAGTTTATGCCTTCCTATAATAAAGGTGCTGATGACAACACATTGGTTTTCCGCACCGAAGATACGCAGCCTGATGATAAGTTCCTGATTGAAGAGGGTGGAATATACGCCATTGAGCTTAATCTGGTTGACCTGACCATCTCTATAGAAAAGCAGGAGGGTCCTGCATACGATGTGTTGTATCTGTTAGGAGATGCCACTCCCAATGGATGGGACATTGGCAATGCAGTTGAAATGACACAAAATCCCGATAACTTGTTCCAGTTTACCTGGGAAGGCGTTCTTACAACGGGCGAATTTAAAATCCCTGTAAACAGAAATACCGACTTTGGACAGGATATGTTTATGCCTGAACCTGATGATCCCTCCAAGGTCTTTCTGCATGAGGGAGGCACCGATGGTGACTACAAATGGGTGATTGAAAACGAAAACTACTATTATATTACCCTTGACCTTTCCGATAATACCATTTCCATTGAGCCTTTCAAACTCTACATGGTAGGTTCGGCTGCTCCCAACGGCTGGGACATAGGCAATGCCACAGAACTGACTCAGGATCCCGACAACTGGTATATTTTTACTTACGAAGGACCTCTGAATGCAGGTGAATTTAAATTTCCGGTGAACCAGAACTCCGATTGGGGACAGGATATGTACATGCCTGATCCTTCTGATTCCACAAAGATGTACCGTCATATCGGAGGAGAAGATGATGATAACAAATGGACCATTCCGGAAGGAGAAGAGGGCGATTACATTCTCACCCTGAATGTTCAGGATTTGACCATTGACATCCAAAAACAATAGCATTCATAGTCAATCAGGGTCTGTGCTGAAAGATTGGAAGTTCCATGAGTGGTAAATCACATACAAAATTTGATGTATATCTTCTCCTGGAAGTTCCATCTGGCCATAGCTTAATTAAATTATCATTAGTGTCCGGTTAAAAGATTGAGATTGCTTCCCGCTTCGTCCCTCGCGGTCGCAATGACGAGACATTTCAAGTTTTTGTTGGTTGGCGGTGGGGGGG
>JBEPWN010000018.1:14069-16505 GCA_041642395.1 Marinilabilia sp.
GATTTTCGGCAAGGCCGAAAATCAACCACCGCCAACCAACTTAAAACCTTTAAAACGCTGTCATTGCGATCCCGATGAGGCACGAAATCGGGAGAAGCAATCTCTTTTCAAGAAATAAGGTTCTTCGGACAATAGTGTTAATTATACAGATGAAATATGTTAATAAAATAGATATGAAGCAAATACGATCATTATACATTCTCTTAATTTTTACATTCTTTTTGTCTGCATGCGATAAGGATGATGACGACAACACCACACCGCCCGATAACAAGGATTCCGGGAGCAATGGAACGGTGGTTCTGACCACTGACAAAGCTCGTTACAACCCGGGAGAAGAGGTAGCCATTACATCTGATAAAATGCCTTCTGGTGATGTGAAAATACGTTATCGTCATTTGGGCGAGACAATTGGTGAAGAAAGCTTTTCAGCAGAAAGCTGGACCTGGAACCTGCCCAATGAAGACTTCAAAGGATACATGGTTGATATTTATGAAGAGGTTGATGGAGAGGAAGTTGTTTACGGCAGTGTTGCTGTAGATGCATCTTCCGACTGGACTGTATTTCCGCGATACGGATTTTTGTCAGAATTCTCTTCTGAGGTAACACAGAACGATGTGGATAAGACATTGTCTTTTCTTAATCGCTGCCACATAAACGGGATACAGTATTACGACTGGTTGAATAAGCACCACTGGCCATTGAAAATGAATGGTGATGAACCGGCCGCCACCTGGCTCGATATAGCCAAACGGGAAGTCGCTTTCAATACAGTTGAAACTTATATCGAGAATGCTAAAAGTCTCAATATGGCATCAATGGAGTACAATCTCCTCTTTGGTGCCTGGGATGATTATGAAAGCGATGGCGTTTCTACCCGCTGGATGCTATTTAGTGACCAGAATCATCAATACATCAATAAACACGATCTGGACGAAAGCTGGGCCATGAGTGATATTTTGATTGCCAATCCGCATAATTCCAACTGGCAGGATTATATTTTCGAAAAAACCGCCCAGGTTTATGAACACCTTGATTTTGACGGATGGCATGTGGATCAGTTAGGAAACCGGGGAGATGTTTATGATTATGATGGAAACCGGGTTGATTTACCCTCCGGATATCAATCATTCATGAGTAACTTGAAAACCCGTTTCCCCGATAAGAAAATGGCCCTCAATGCTGTTGATCAATACGGACAGCAGGAAATCATGGATTCCGGAGTTGATTTTGCTTATTCCGAAATATGGTCGTACAATAGTTTTGAGGCACTCTCACAAATTATTCTGGATAATTACCGCATGGGTGGTGAGTCAAGAAATACCGTGCTGGCTGCTTACATGAACTATGACATGTCTCATTCAGCAGGATATTTGAATACTCCGGCTGTATTATTGACCGATGCCGTAATATTTGCCTTTGGTGGTTCGCATCTTGAACTGGGCGAACACATGCTTGCCAATGAGTATTTCCCCAACAATAACTTGCTTATGCGTGCCGACCTGAAAGATGACATTGTTAAGTATTACGATTTTCTGGTGGCCTATCAAAACCTGCTCAGAGATGGCGGAGAATTTAACAATCCGGTGGTGAATTCATTAGACGGACAAAAAAGCATCAACAACTGGCCACCTCAAACAGGCAGTATTGCTGCCATTGGAAAACAGGTTGAGGAAAAGCAGGTGGTTCATCTTATAAACTTTACCAATGCCAATTCTCTTTTATGGCGCGATAACAGCGGAAATCAGCAGTATCCCAATGAAGTTAAAGACTTCAGAATCGAAATTAAGTCAGATAAAGTGATAAATGATGTTTGGTATGCTTCACCCGATTTTAATGGAGGAGTTTCACAATCGTTAGACTTTTCTCAAACAGGAAATTCCGTAACAGTCACAATCCCTGCAATGCAGTATTGGGGTATGTTTGTTATGGAATAGATTATGTTCTAGTGTAAAAAGTTTAATATTCCGAACTAAAATTTTTGATGATATTTTTCTTTTTTCAAGGCAAGCTTTACAGGCTTAGCTGTAGCTACGGCGAAAAAGCTTAACGCGGAAAAAGTAAAATAGGGTGAAAATTTGTTCGGAATATTAGGATTCTTTACACTCGATATGAGTTATTACTAGAAAGTTATGACGGTTGATTTGGATGCAGCAGCCATAGATATTAATTCCCTGGATTATTATCCCAATTTGTTTTTGCTTGGCGATGCTTTGTCATCGGAATGGGATATGGATTTAGCCCCCGATATGACAGCAGAGGCTTCAAATCCGGCAGTTTTTACCTGGACTGGCGAACTATTCGAAGGCAGCTTTAAAATTGGAACTGCCAAAACTTTTGATGATGGCTGGGACTGGATACATCCTTTAACCCAGGGTCAGGATTTAAGCAATACGTCTTATGAGATTTTAGAGGCTGGTTCTGGTTCAGATAATC
>JBEPWN010000019.1:0-16500 GCA_041642395.1 Marinilabilia sp.
AGTTCCGCAATATCATAATTAGCAATGTAGCTTTCGCGCATAATATCTATGCAATAAAGCAACATATTTTTCAATTGTTCTTTAGGCATAGCAACGGTTTTATCTACCCATTTCATGATTTCATCCAGCTTTCCGGAATACGCATTCCGCATGGCAGTCACAAACATATCATGAAAAAGTTGTTTCTCATCACTGTTGCTGATGATATCACGTGCCTTCACAAAATCACCTCCTGAAATCCGTGCAACAGAATGGGCCTCCTCTTGTGGAATATTAAATACATCTATCAGTCCGGCGGTAATAGATTCATCATCAATTTTTGGTATTTTCAACTGTTGGGTTCGTGATAAAATAGTTGGCAAAACTCCGGCCGGATAGTCGGAAACCAAAATAAAAAGGGTTCTGGAAGGCGGTTCTTCCAGTATTTTCAGTAATTTATTGGCAGCAAAATTATGCATTTTTTCCGGTTGCCAAATTACCATAATCTTATATTTTCCCTCAAAAGTTTTCAGACTGAGCTTTTTAATGATCTCAGCACCCTCCTGAGTGTAAATCATTCCCTGTCCGCGCTCGGCATTAAGATATGAAAACCATTGGTGATCGGTAAAATATGGACTCGCAGTAACAAAACTGCGCCACTCAACCATATAATCGGTGCTAACCGGCTTAGGGTTATTCCGTTTTATAACCGGAAAAACAAAATGAAAATCGGGATGAATAAGCTTTGCCATTTTCTTACAGGAGGGACAAACCCCACAAGAGTCAGCGGGACCAGGATTATGACAATTCACAAATTGTGCAAATGCCAGGGCCATTGGCATGAGACCAGACCCGGACGGGCCGGTAAACAAGAGCGCATGACTAAGACGTTGCTCACTTACCATCGAGATAAGGTGCTGTTTAATTGACTTATGCCCTATGACATTTTGGAATAACATACTTGAATTTATCCTTTTACAATCCTGTTTTTTGTCTGTTAAGTCTGTTTCCTGCCTTATGCCTGTATTCCGGAACATGAAATTCAAATATTGAGTTCAATGCGTTAATACTGATGCTCATATTGCATGCTTCGACAAGTTCAGCACAGACAAACATAACTTACTGGCCAAAGATAACAAAAACATCGGGACGGCGTTTTCTAAATTAATGTCATACTTTTGTTTTTAACAACCATATACCCGTCATAGTCCGTTTTGCAGCAGAGTTCGGGTTATCAACCAAATATGCATTAATTCCGTTAGATTTTTAGATGTAAGATGAATCGTATAACATTGCCACAAACCATCCTGTTCTGCCCCCTGCATTGGGGGTTGGGCCATATTGCCCGGGATGTTCCCCTTATTAAGGAGTTTCTCAAGCACGGACACCGCGTTGTTGTGGCAGCTTCACCCACACTGGTGGCATGGATAAAAACTGAAATCCCTGAAATAGAGACGACTTATTTTTATGGGCCGGATATTCGCTACAGCAAAAACAAACTATTATTTCTGAGTCTTTTAAATCAACTCCCCGGATTACTTTCCTGGCCCCGAAAAGAACGTAAACGCACTGCTGAACTGGTGGTAAAATATAAGCCCGACCTCATTGTTTCTGACAACCGTTACGGAGCCAGACATCCTAATGTCTATTCAGTAATCATAACTCACCAATTGATGGTGAAGATGACTTCATGGCTTAAATGGTTGGAAATGCCGTTACACCATCTTATAAAAACACTAATCAGACAATTCAATGAATGCTGGATCCCCGATTTTTCTGCAGAACATTCACTGGCAGGCGATCTGGTCCATAAATATCCGTATCCATCTAATTCCAGGTTAATTGGGCCATTATCAAGATTTGACGACATCACTCTGCAAAATAAAAAAATTCCCGTTCCGGTGGAGCATTCAATATTCGCCATCATTTCAGGGCCGGAGCCACAACGAACTATTTTCGAAGAAAAAATAAGAACTCTACTAAGAAATTATAGGGGCATCGTAACCATCGCGAAAGGAAGTGGTAGTCACAAGCAACTAAAACAAACAGAAGATGAGCAATTAAGAGTTTATGATCATCTGACTAAAAATGAAATGCTGAAAAACATTTATTCACACAACACCATTCTG
The DNA here is from genome assembly GCA_041642395.1 of Marinilabilia sp. GTDB lineage: Bacteria > Bacteroidota > Bacteroidia > Bacteroidales > Marinilabiliaceae > Marinilabilia. The sequence goes on from JBEPWN010000019.1 coordinate 2,109, forward strand.
TCACGATCCGGATATTCCACCATTATGGACATGTATTTCATAAAGAAAAGTATTTGGTTATCACCTACCCCCGGTCAAACAGAACAGATGTATCTGGCAAATTATCACCATAAAAAAGGACATCAACGCGTTGATCAAAACCTCCTTTCTCTGATTTTAACGTCTTCTCCAAAAGACAGCGGGAACAAGGAGACCGAAAAAGGGAAAGAAAAATTCAGGGAAATATTACATTCCATTTTTATTAATCCATCCTTATCTCCAAAAAACAACATTTCATCACAAAAACTCAACCATTCGTGGGAAAACAAGAAACCTTATTAAGCAATTGACGTAATCATTAAAAACAAGATTAAAACACCACCTATGCATTATCTGCCGGTCTTAATAAGTTTAGTCCTTATTGTTCCGCTAACATATATTTCGGTTCACAAGCTATATCCGGAATTGGTGAGAAAAAAAGCAATCATGAAGCTTGAAGAGCTCCTGTTTCCAAAAGGGCACTGGCAAAAGTCAGAAGTTCTTAAAACTTTCAGAAGTATGACCGGATCACGCTTTACTGATGAAGAGATCCTTGATTATTTTTACAAAATTAAAGGACTCCAGTCAGTGAATGTTAATTCGAAAACCAATTTTTGGATAAAAAAATATTTATTCACCCCAACTGCAATAAGATTAAATTATTTTGAGCAGGTTAAATTTTATGAAACATTTCTCAATTTTCCTCTCAAGGCCAATACCACCGAAAAAGGGTTTTCCCGGCAAGGCAATTCAGCACAAAAACAAAACACAGCAGAGTATGCTCCTCAAATGAGCAAACACAACATATAACTGGTCAAATCCAGCAAAGGAACGAACACCCGGTACATAATCTCACTTATTCTTCATGGCCCTTGATAGTGAATTATAACAGCCGGGTGTTCTATTTTATAAGAGGGAGTTTTGCTGAGATAAATAACCCGGTCCCGAGGAGACACAGATCCATCAGACACCACGTTAATTCCTCAATCTTTAATTTCAGCAGTTATGGGATTCTTGAGCCCCTTTGCATCTACAAAGACTGCCTTCACGGAACCAACCAATATTTTTGCTTCCACTATAATGGGAATCCGGCTTTTGTCATCAGTCACCCAAACGGTCATGTCTTCACCTTTCTCGAAGATGGTTCCTTCCACCAGCAAAGGGGAAAATTTCAGACATCTAAACTTCCGGCCGTCACGGGTAGAAATTGTTTCACGTCCCAGATAACGAATATACAGATTGTATACTTCGCCATCCACAATGAGGTTAATTGGAATTTTAGCATTTTTACTGTATCTGGTAAAATCGATATTACGCGCCTGATATACCATTGAAAGAAGATCAAAAGAGTATTCCGGCCACATAAAAGTTGTATCGCGATATGGATTTCCTCTTTTGCTGATGGATGCATCAATTTTCTGGTTCTCATGATCAAACCGATAATGATGATGGGCTTCATACGAGCCCTCATGGGTTCGTCGATGAAACTCAAATGGCTTCAAAGAATTGGGATCCACCCAGACATCAAAACTATCGCGCACTTTAAAGAACAAATCATAAGCTTTATAGGTCGTCCCATAAGATCTCAGATGCCATGCTGACCTGTTGTTCCATAAGGTATCATTCACTGAAAAAGTCACTTCACCTGCATTGATCCAGATAAACCTCCAATTATAATAGGCGTGATAGGTAACCTTTTCACCCGGACCAAATACATTTAGTTTTTCATAATCCTGCGCTGAGAGATTAGAAATGGAAACAAACACCATGAAACAGGCAACCTTAAAAGACACAGACTGATGTCTTACAAAGTCATAAAGTGCAGATAAGTATCTCATTTATTCACCTCACCAATTTTACTTTCAATAGATTTTATCTTACCCTCCATCCTACCTATAGGCCCATTACGGGCATCAATATTTATGGTGGTATAAATGCGATCGGCATGGGGCTCAAGCACTTTATAGGCCTGGTTTACGACATCAAGAGCTTCCTCCATGGTTTCAGTCTCAATAGTAGTTCCCATGGGATTAAGACGATAAGGCACTCCGCTTTGACGCACAAATTGAATCACCCCTCCCACATAATCGCTCACACTGGCCCCTTTATCAGTTGGAAACATTGCAAAGTTTAGTAATACAGACATAACTATCTTCTTTTGGTATTCGTATTTTTCTTTTCTATCCTATTCTTCTCCACAAAATCATAAATTGAAAATTCACCGACATCCCAGGTAGTCATTTGATCCCAATTGGCTCGTACATCAATGGCTTCGGGATAATAAAAAACTCTTTCAGGTTGTAATCCTTCACTGAAATCACCGGTATCCCATTCCCCGTTACCATTTACATCTTCAAGTATTCTTAAAAAGTATTTTCCTGGTTTGACGTACCTGAATCCCAATTTGCCGTTTTCGGGTAATGATCCTTTACGTACTGCGACTTCTTTGCTGTTGAGTAACTGCAAAAGCGCATTATCACCAAATCCGGAAGCATCAATATAAAGAGTTCCGTAGCTATTTTCTTTTTTCACTTTAAGAGTACTGCTAACCTCATTGGAGACACGACCCAATATATCTTCAAAAGCGGCAGAGTCAGCAACTAACTGATACTCTTCTCCCGGCTTCCATTCATGTTTTATTTTGTAGTTTCTTATTCGTACTGAATCCTGTTCAACTTCAAAATCAACAGACTTATAAACAGTATCCACCAACTGCCCTACGGTCAAAGCTTCCACATTTATTTTTGCCAGAGGAGCCGGAAAATTAAACCATGCAGAAGCTCCAATCTCCAGGGATCCACTTGGTGCCTTTACCCGCAAAGGTTCAACAACCTGTTTTTCCTCTTCATCGTTGTTACGTCTTCCCCGGCGTGCCTGTTCTCTTTCGCGATGAAACATTTTAAGTGTATCTACACGTTCAACCATGTTCCCAATTGAATCAGCCGCAGGATAAACAGCCTCAACAATAAGAGAATCGCGTGAAATAAGAGTACTGTCAGTGAGCCAGATCATAACAGAATCATGTTTGACCGAGTGTTCATAAATAAACCATTCTTCCTTTTGCGGCTTGACATTTATCATTTCAATTCCCAGCGGTTTTTCCAATGAGCGATTAAAAAAGAAATCGAAACGATGCCGTTCATTGCGCTCCCGTTTATCGAGATACTGATCTTTATAGTCTTCCTGAAACAGGAATAACTTCATACTGTCAGGCAAATACACGAGCTCTTGGGTAATCAGAACGGTATCAAGTGTCACTGAATCCTTAAACAATGAATCGACACGTTCACGGTACTCAAAATCAGGTTCAATAAGATCGGGATGCCAGGCAATCCGTTCACCCGGCTGATCAAAACGGTAGTTGCGATTAAGATCTTCGAGAGCAAAAACACGATATTCACCCTCAGCGAGATTTTTAATGGTGAAGTGGCCCACATCATTGGTTTTGGCAACACGGGGTGGCACCATATTTGTAAATGCTGAATCAGCATGATTGGAATGGGCCATCACCAAAGCCCCCTCTACCGGGGTATGAGTATCAGCCTCAAAGAGGTGCCCCGAAATCTGAAGGCTGTCCTGCGTTTCGCCGGTAGAAAATGAGAAAGTGAAATTCATCAAAGGGTTTCCTTCATTATTATCCTGAATTGCGTCGGCAAAATCAATGGTATAGGTAGTTGCCGGCTGTAATTCTTCATCGAAGAGGACGGTAACTTTGTTGCCAAGGCCCCTCATGGTGGGAGGATTATTTAATGGTGGGGATACAACCACTTTCTGAAGGGCTTCTTTAAGAACAATAAGTTCATTGAATTGAATTGTAATCTCATCCCCTTTGAAATTTGTAGCATTTAAAGGCGGATTTGAACTGATCATTCGGGGAGGAGTTTCATCTCGCGGACCACCATCGGGATATCCCTGATTGGCACATTGAACCAGGCCGGCAATCAATAGGATAGAAAAGATGAATAACGAAATATTTTTGGACATCAGACGTTTATTTTCGGTAAAGAATACGGCAAAGTTAGACTAAAATGATGAAACTTTTTAAATTTGCCAATCATTCATAAACAAAAACCATGCAAACAAACAATAGCAACAATCATACGAGTCAGAAGAAATTATACATTGCCTTAGGGATAGCATCCTTATTGCTTACTGTAATAGCCGTTCTATACTTCACACAAAGATCAGAAATGAAAGAAGTGGTGAAAGAAATGACTATCGAAAAGGATATTCTTACCGAAGAATACCAGGATCTTGCACTTGGGTATGATTCTCTCGAATCGACCAGTGACACTCTCAACACTATGCTGGAAGAGGAACGGCAAAAAGTAGAACACCTCATCGAACAGATCAAAACCATCAAAGCCACCAATGCATCAAAAATTCGTGAATTTCGCAAAGAATTATCCACCATGCGGGGGGTATTAAAAAGTTATGTTGTGCAGATTGACAGCCTTAACCGCCTCAATGACGAATTAAAACGGGAAAATATAGAATATCAGCAACAATATTCACAGATAAGTAATTCGTATCGTGTGTTGGAAGATGAGAAATCGGATCTGGAGGGGAAAGTTGAAATAGCCAGCCGCCTGGAAACCTCCAACATGCGGGCCAGCGGGCTCAATGCCCGGGGCCGGAACACTTCCAACACCAGCAGGATTGACAAAATTGAAGTTTGCTTCACCGTAAAAAAGAATCTCACCGCACCCGTCGGAATCAAACCTTTTTATATACGTTTAGAACGTCCCGATGGACAGATACTTCTTCAAAGCAGGGAAGATTTGTTTGAGTATGAAGGATCAGAAATTAATTATTCTGCTACACGCCAGGTTGAGTATGGTGGGGAAGAGCTGGAAATTTGTATTTTCTACAATGTGGACATGGGCGAACTGATGACGGGCAATTATACCGCTGACATATTTGCAGACGGCGCCAACATAGGACGCTTTTCATTCGATCTCAGGTAAATTGTTATTTCCAATCATAAGGCGTGGACTGGTAGACGTAATAATTCAGCCAGTTGGAATAAAGCAAATGGGCATGACTTCGCCACCGCATCAGGGCTTTTCGATTGGGATCATCGGATTCATAGTAATTTTCGGGCAGACTGGTTTGCAGCCCCCGTTCCCTGTCACGATGATATTCTTCCCCCAAAGTAAATTTGTCGTATTCGGGATGACCGGTAAGAAACACCTGGCTGCGATCTTTGGAAAGCAGAAGATAAGGACCGGTCCGGTCTGAATCAGAAAGGAAGATTAAGTCCTTCACCTTTTCAATATCAGATTTTTTTATCCCGGTATAACGAGAATGAGGAGCCCAAAAAAGATCATCGAAACCTCGCAGAAGCGGTTCCTGAGGATCTAAAACAGAATGCTCAAATACTCCAAACAATTTGGATGAAAGCTCATATTTAGGAATACCATAATGATGATACAATGCGGCCTGCGCACCCCAGCAAATATGAAAAGTAGAAGTCACATTTGTTTTGCTCCAATCCATTATTTCGCATAGTTCCTTCCAGTAAGTCACTTGCTCAAATTCGAGCAATTCCACGGGAGCACCGGTAATGATTAAACCATCATAATGGGTGTCTTTAATGTCATCAAAGGTTTTGTAAAAACTAATCAAATGTTCCTGAGGTGTATTTTTGGGAATATGAGAGGAAGTCACCAGCAGTTCGACTTCAACCTGAAGGGGAGAATTGGACAAAACCCGCAAAAGATGAGCCTCTGTTTTGATCTTTAAAGGCATTAAATTGAGAACCAGAATGCGCAGCGGCCTGATGTCCTGAGCAACCGCACGGCTTTCGCCCATTACAAAAACATTTTCTGCCTCGAGCAAAGATTTGGCAGGTAACTGATCTGGAATATTTACTGGCATAATGGTTCCGGTTCTATCTATAAAAACACAAGGTCGTGTCATGTATTAAATAACGCATAAGTTGAAAACTGTTTTTTGATATTTTCAAAATGAGAAAAAGCGACCATGCCCACAGCTAAGTGAACTTTTATCGTAAAAAACAAAATCCAGTCACGCCTTGCGCGTTTTTTTCTTAAATATAGCACTGAATAAAGCCTACAAAGATAGCGCAAAGTTAAGAAAAATCAACCCGGCGGAAATAAGAGATTAATAACTCTATTATTGAGAACGACCTTTTAGTTTTTCCGGAGAAGTGGGGAACGATAAAAAAACCCGAAACTCTTTGGCAAAATGCCGGAGTCCGGGTAAAATTGAAAATAATCAATAACGCTGAAATTTTTTGTGCAAGCACACTCAAAAAACATTTTCATCTATTTCTCCGATCAGATGAAAAAATAGTACTTAAATCAGCTTTAGGATTGATTCTAACGCTTCAATATTCCAAAAAATATAATATTGAGAATGTTATCCAGCTGCAAACGAAAATCGTCAAAATTTTCAATGCCTCTAAAGAGAGGCAGTTCAAGTCCGCGCAAGGCTGTACTAATGCCAATGGAGGCCAGTCGCAGATTTTTTATATCAAATTCGTCTGAGGCAGAACCTTCTTCCATGATTGCACGCAGCATTTCCTGCTCGGCTGTATCAGACCGTTCACGAATATCATCCAGAAAATGATAATCGCCATAAGCCTCATCGCGCATCGCCCTTTGATAATTAGTGAGTTCGCGTAACGTTTCCATTCGCACAATGACATAGTCATGAAATTTTTGTCGCGGGGAATACTCACTCGCGACAACATCCCTAAGACGCCGTTCCAATAACTCAGATTCAAGCTCAATGACAGCCTGAAAAATTTCCTCCTTATTTTTGAAATAATAATACAACGAACTTTTCCCTTTGCGCAATGCCTGGGCAATATCTTCCATCGTGGTTTTTCGATACCCAAAACGTGAAAAAAGATCGCGTGCCGATTTTAAAATCGCATTACGGACAGAATCCTGCCCTGAAGTCATAGAATTAAAAATATCACTCATAATTTTTAAAATTAAGGTTTCGGATATAATTTATATAGTTTCACTAATATTTTACAATAGTCCGTGAAACCTTTGTAAAAGGCTATCAGTTAATTGGTTAAATTCAAAGCCTAAAAAGGCTGTTTATCAACACGATATAATCTATCTAAAATCTAGCATCTAAAAATCTAACGATCTATTGATTTTAAGGGGCCAGTGTAAAATCAAGTTGTCGTTTCTCCAGATTGGCCCGGGCTATTTGTATTTTCACCGCATCGCCCAATTGATATTTACGATTTCTTCGTCGTCCTACCAGACAATAATTCTCTTCATCAAACTGATAGAAATCATCATCCAGATCACGAATTGGAATCATGCCTTCGCATTTATTCTCATCAAGTTCAACGTAAACACCCCATTCCGTTACTCCGGAAATAACGCCCTCAAAAACATCTCCAACCCTGTCTTTCAGGAATTCTACCTGCTTGTATTTAATCGATGTCCGTTCAGCATCGGCAGCACGAATTTCCATTTTGGTACTGTGATCGCATAATCCTTCATACTTATCTTTGGCTACCGAGCGACCATTGTCAATATAAAGTTGTAACAACCGGTGCACCATCATGTCAGGATACCTCCGGATGGGGGATGTAAAATGAGTGTAGTATTTAAATCCGAGTCCGTAATGCCCAATATTCTGAGTAGAATAAACAGCCTTGGACATAGTGCGTATGGCCAGAGTTTCAACTATATTTTGTTGTTTCTTCCCCTGCACCTGATCAAGCAGGCGGTTAAGTGAATGACTGATGGTTTCATTTCCTTTGGGCATAGCATCAAAACCAAGTTTGCTCACAAAACGGCCAAATGTTTCATATTTTTCAGGATCGGGCTCTGAATGAATTCGATAAACAAATGTTTTAGACCCACCGGACGATCTCTTTTCTTTGGGGACCATTTCGTTCCTACCAATTATTTCGGCGACCCGTCTGTTGGCCAGAAGCATAAATTCTTCAATAAGTTTATTGGCGTCCTTTGCTTCTTTAAAGAAGACATCCAGAGGTTTTCCACTCTCACTTAGGGTAAACCTCACCTCCACTCTTTCAAAATCAATGGATCCTTTACTGAAACGGATGGCCCTGAGTTTCTTCGCAAGATCATTCAATATTTGCAACTCCCCGTGCAAGGGACCCTCACCCTTCTCAATTGAATCCTGGGCCTCCTCGTAGGAGAAACGCTGATCGCTGTGAATGATGGTACGTCCTAACCAACTATCATGTATAGTTGCGTCATCATCAATTTCAAATACTGCCGAGAAGCAAAGTTTATCCTCATTCGGACGAAGAGAACATAATCCATTGCTTAACCGTTCGGGCAACATAGGCACTACACGATCAACCAGATAAACCGAAGTAGCCCGTTCCACTGCCTCCTTTTCAATAATTGTATTGGGAGTAACATAATGAGTAACATCGGCAATGTGAATGCCCACTTCCCAGTTGCCATTATCGAGTTTCTGAACCGAAAGTGCATCGTCAAAATCCTTTGCATCAGCCGGATCGATAGTAAAGGTCGTGACCTTTCTAAAATCACGACGTTTTTTTATTTCTTCCTTTGATATTTTATCATCAATTTTTTCTGCTGCGGCAATCACCTTTTCCGGATATTTATATGGCAAATTATATTCGGCCAGGATGGAGTGCATCTCCGTTGTATTATCGCCCGGATCGCCCAACACATCAACAACTTTACCGATGGGATTTTTGGACTTCTCCGGCCAATCGGTAATACATACCACTGCCTTTTGTCCTTGTTTTCCTCCATCCAGTTTATCCAAAGGAATAAATATATCGTGGTGCATAACGCGTGAATCAGCCACTAAAAAAGCAAATGCTTCAGAAACTTCGAGGGAACCTACAAACTTGTCACGACTGCGTTCCAATACCTCAACCACTTCTCCTTCTGCCTGACGTCTGGGTTTTCGTGCATATTGAAGCACTTTCACCCGGTCGCCGTTCAAAGCATGTCCAAGATTACTTTGTGATACAAAAATATCTTCGTCTCCCTGCTCAGGCACAATGTAAGCAGATCCTTTGGCAGTCATATCCACTGTTCCTTCGACATATGAACCTGGGGTTTCGAGCAGCTTAAAACGGCCGGTTGAAACTTCTTTCAGGTAATTTTGTTCACTTAGCTCAAATAAAAACACCTCTATCTGAAGCCGTGTACTTTTTTTCGTAAATCCCAGAGTTGCAGAAACCTGTTTGTAGTTAAATGTTTTTTGAGGATTATCTTCAAACAGTTTTTTTACGGTTGCCCGCAAGTCATTCTTTCGGGGAGATTTTTTTTTATTATTATCTTTTTTTGACATATCTGAATATTAATATTCTATACATAATCTAACAGATCATTATATTTTTAAAGACCAATCTGTTTATCTTATTTTTGTTTTAAATCAATTGAATGTAGGTTATTAAGTATATCCGAGTCAAATATAAGAATATCCAAAATAAATGTAAAGTAGTTGATCAATATGTTCAAATATTACAGATATAAAAATGCTGAATATGAATATGACATTCAAATATTTTTTCTGACTCATTATGCAACGATCTAATAGTGTTATCACAACGACCTGCTAGTCCAGCACATAAAATCCCATCTTTTCGGGATGATCCAGAACTTTTCGGTGGGCAGAAATACCTTTCAGTAATTTTAATGCCACCAGGTCGCCTCCGGCTGCAATAATATAGATGTATCCAAACAGCCACCATCCAAAAGACCCGATGAATAAAGAGTAGACAAAAGGAACTACCCCAAGAACGATCAAAGGCAGCAGTGCCCCCAGGCGATACCACCTTACACGAATAGGGGCAGTGCAATGGCAATAAGGAGTATAAGTCGAACGATCAATCCCAAATTTAACAGCCTTGTAACCGCCCCTGGCAAAAGCGCCAAAAACAAAAGCATGAAGCAGCTCATGAACAGGAATTCCGGCGATCAGAAAGAGCAAAAATAATAAAACACCTTCTATAGTCCAATCCATAAAAGGTGCCATGCCGTGAAGAACAAAAAAAGGAATTCCGGTGGCAAAAAAAACCGGTAAAATCAGTCCGGCAGCCTTGCGGGCAGTTTCTTCTATGGTCAGCGAAATTTCAGTCATTAATGAATTTATGTGAATGATGAAGTTACGTTTTTTTATGGGATTAATCATTACACAGAACTAAACAATTATGGAATTGAATGTGTTTTAATTAATGTGGCGGCCATATTTCAAACTGGTATCCTTTTTTAAAAACGAACATTTGTTTGCACAATACAATTTGTTTTATCCAATAACGCCAGGTAGGCCTTCTCAGAAAGCTGCCGGCTATATGACATAGGATTCATCTTACATCTTATATTTGAAAACCTAACAGTCTATTGAATTTTATAAACCATCTAAAAACGAAAGCTATGAAAATTCCTGAAAACTGGACCATCGAAAATGATCAGCTTACCCGAACTTTTGTTTTGAACAATTTTGTGGAAGCTGTGGATTTTGTCAATAAAATTGTGCCCCTTGCCGAAGAGGCAGATCATCATCCCGATATTGAAATTTTTGCGTATAAAAAAGTAAAGGTCAAACTGATCTCACACAAAGCAGGTAAGATTACCGATAAGGATTTGGATATGGCTGAAAGAATCAATGCCATTTAATTGAATAAATTCAAAAAAGGAAAAGTTACTTTATGTAACCCATAAAAGGCACCCTTGTCAGGGATTGGTCAAAGTTTTCGGGCAAAAACAACTGAAACTCAGAGCCTTTACCGGGAACAGATTCCAACTTAATGTATCCTCCCATCATAAGGGCCAGGTGTTTGCTAAGAGCAAGCCCCAATCCATTACCACCAAACATGCGCGTCTGTCCCTCATCAACTTGCCGGAAACGGCGAAAAATAACTTCCTGTTTCTCTTTAGGAATACCTATTCCCGAATCTTTGACTGAAAAAACCACCCACTTGTTCTGGCTTTGGAAAATAGTAACCGTTACACCACCTATTTCAGTAAATTTCAGAGCATTGGATACGAGATTCAGCAAAACCTGTCTCACACGTACCTGGTCGCAAACCAAGCTCAATTCATCCGGCAAACGGTTATGAAAAGCAATCTTAAGGTTATTTTTATTCATTTTCGTTTGCATACGAACTGCTTCCTCTCCTATGTCTTTCAGCAATCCATCGGTATCAATCAAAACAGGTTCCACTTTTACAAGGCCCGAATCAATAAAGGAAAATTCGATTATATTGTCCATCACATGCATCAGGTGCGCACTGCTTTCATTGATCATGTCCACATACATAAGTGTCTCGTCGCGGGTGATGTCCTCATCTTTCAACAAACTGGAAAATCCGAGTACCGCATTCAGTGGCGTTCTTATCTCATGACTGACATTGGCCAGAAAAGCCGACTTCAGCTTGTCACTCTCTTCCGCCCTTCGCCGTGCTTTCACCGTTTTGGTAACATCACGCAGAATGGTCATTTTAGCCATATAAACATCCTCAAACTGAATGGGAACTGTTGTCACCTCATAATCGCGCTTATTGATGGTTTTCTCCATTCGCTTCCTTACCGTGGTCTTACCTTCAATGGTTGCCTTGCACCACGAACATGGATGCTTCTCGCCAAATACCTCATTATAACATCTGGCTCCTTCCTTCACCTTGCCAAAGCGTTTCTGATACGCCTTGTTTGTAAAAATAATATTATAATTCCGGTCACTGATGTAGACAGGATCCTGAAGACTCTCCATCATGGTGCGATATTTTACTTCGCTAAGTTCGAGTGCTTCTTTAAACTGACGCTCCTCGGTAACATCCTGAACAAACGTTATTTTACGATACCTGCCATCAACATCAGTAACCCGCGCCGCATCAGCTACGGCAATTTTGCTGCTGCCATATTTATCAACTACATGCCACTCATTTTTAATCATTTTTCCGGTGAGAATAAACTCATCATGCAAATCCGCCATCATCTGCTTGTGCTCTCCGGCAACAATCATTTGTGCATGCTTTCCCAGCATTTCTTCGGATGTATAACTGTAAATACGGCAATATTCATCATTTACGTATTCAAAAAAGCCCTTTTCATCGGTTATGCAAATTCCCACAATGCATTTTTCGATGATGGAACGAAATCTAAGTTCGCTGTTTTTAAGTTCATCAAGAGCTTTTTGCTGGTCGGTGATATTACGTGCAACAGACAGGATTGCTTTTTGCCCCTTAAGATCAAAAAGTCTGGAGTTGATCTCAACCGGAATATGCTGTCTGTTTTTGGTGGCATGAAAAGTGGAAAATATAACAGAACCATTTAAACATAAATCTTCCATAACGGCTTTCATGTCAACAGACCCAGGCACATCAATATCAAAGGGAGTCATAGAGGCAAACTCTTCCCTGCTATAACCCAATCTCCGGCATGCTACCTGATTAACCTCAATAAATGTTGTGGGTTGCCGTGTTTTATCGTCCACAAAATGCACAAAAACAGCATCCCGGATATTTTCAAACAGTGTTTTATAAAGTAATTCACTTTCGGAAACAAGTTGCAACTTTGAATGCAGGTATAACGCTCTGCGCAATACCTCAGCAACGTATGGAAAAAAAGCATCCGTATCATCCGACCATTGAAGAAACTCAACGGCACCTTCCTTCATGACTTCTACAGCCTGCCGAATGTCACTATCCCCGGCAATCATAACAAAAGGAATACTAATGGCTTCCTTCCGGAGTAACCGGACGAATTCAAGGCCCTCCATGTCGTTGAGATGATTGGACAAAACCAGCAGCTTGTATTCCCCCCTGGCAAGTGGACCAATAGCCTGCCTGCTTTCGTGCAAGCAATCCACCTTACTAAATTCCAAAGAAAGATATTGACGAAGATAATCAGCCAAATCAGGCTTATTATTAAGCAACAGTATTTCTGCTGTGAGGTCCATTATTTTGCCCTGTAAAGTATGATGATTGTTATTATCTGTAACGTATTTACTGCATACGCACAATGAGGTTTTTTGTTTCCAGAAAAAAAGAAGTATATGACTCAAATTGAGTGATTCCGCTTGCCGATCAAAATCGGGAATTTAACCTCCATTCCCGTTCGGTCGCTCCTTTGGTTTTCAATACGATTCTGAATGTACTTCCTTCATTGGGAACAGAAGAAACGCTAATTTCGCCGCCCATCTGTTCCACCAGCCTTTTACTTATGAAAAGCCCCAGTCCGTTACCACCCACAACCCGTGTGGATGTTTCATCAACCTGCCTGAACCTTTCAAAAATAACCTCCAGTTTATCAGCAGCGATTCCCATACCGGTATCCAAAACATTAAAAATTAACTCATCCTGATCTCCAAAGACTTCGAGTTCAACTTTCCCTTTTTTGGTAAATTTAATGCCGTTACCCAATAAATTCATCAATACCTGTTTCAGACGTAACGGATCAGAATAAAAGTGATAACCAGGAGGCAAATGGTTTTGTATTATCAGCTCCAAACCAGGCTTGCTGCCACTGGAAAGTTCCAGCTTCATAACGTCTATCACCTCGTTAAGGAGAGGCTGTATCTCAACCGACATCATCGATACACGAAGATTTCCCTGTTCTATGCGTGCCACATCCACAATATCGTCAATAATGTTTAGCAGCTGAATGCCACTTTGGTGTATAAGATCTATAAACCGATTTTTCTCTTTAGCTGAAAGTAATTCATCATTAAGAATGCTTGAAAACCCCAAAATGGCATTGAGAGGAGTTCGTACCTCATGACTCATGTTTGCCAGAAATGTCGTTTTCAGGCGGTCACTCTCCTCTGCACGCTGCCGGGCTTTAATAATATCGGTCAGATCCCTCATAACAACCATCTTGCGCATCTCCCCTTTCTCATACTCAATCACAGCCATAATAACATGATAAATTCGGTTGGTCACTTCGCTGTAATATTCTTGCTCATATTTTTCACCCGGCAGGAACTCCTCAATACCCTTACACAAATCACAGGGATCATTTCTCCCAAAAATTTTCTGGTAGCAAAGCTCCCCCTTTCCGTTTCCAAATTGATCTTTAAAAGCCTCATTGGCATATTCAATCCGTCCGGCCTTATCAACAATAAAAAGCGGGATATCCAGCGTTTCCATCATTGTACGGTATTTTTTTTCACTCCGCTTCAGATCCTCTTCTGCATTTATTTCCAACGTTACATCATCCACAAACGTAACAAGCCTGGTTTCTCCATTAAACCATGTAATGGGCAAGGTGTCGACCATTACCTTCTTTCTGTTTTTAAATTTATCAACAACATCCCAGATGCCTTTTCCCTTTTCGTTGTTTTCAAATAATTTACTATGAAGTTCAAGGGCATTCTGTTGTTTTTCTTCCTCAAGCAAAATAGCAATGGAGCCCCCAACCAACTC
>JBEPWN010000020.1:0-16101 GCA_041642395.1 Marinilabilia sp.
ATTTTCAGATGTTAGAAGGATTGAAGCATATAAAAAGTCAATTCCCTAACACCTTGATTGTTACGAGTTTAAACGATTAACTGTCATCGTGTGACAGGAGTTTGACGAATTCTTGTCATCTGTAATCATTTAAACAGTTTTTCATTTATCTTGAATTTTCGAAATTTACAACATCCCCAAAATTCATGATTATTTAACAACCGTTCCCGACAGCCTCAATAGCAAAGTGCTCTTTTTGGGATCGTTGGAATAAATGGTGACAGACTTATTCTGACGTCCACTCATCCCCCGGGAATTAAATTCCGATACCACTTTGGTGCTTTCACCCGGTGCTATAACGGTTTTTTCAGGTTGGATGGCGGTACAACCACAGGAAGCCCTTATTTTTCTGAGAATAAGATTGGATTTCCCTGTATTGGTCAATTTAAAATCATGTGAAACTTTCTCTCCCTGCTTAATTTCTCCAAAATCAAACACCCGGTCCTCAATTTCAATTACCGGTGCATTTTCCATCTCTTTCTCGCTCCATTCAGAATAATCCTCTTCAATGGTAGCACTTATACTAAGTCTGTTTTGACGGTTCGATTCACCATTCATATTGAGATAAACCTGGTCAACAACAAATCCCCAATCGTCTTTCCCTGATGCATCATAAGTTGCAACAATTTTTCCTTCTTTGCCAGAAGCAATTGTTTTGGGAACTGATTTGATCGTCAGATGAGTAGGAACTCTTTCAAATTCAATGGTTACAGGATTGTCAGATGAGTTGAAAACATCAAGAGACTCAGTTTTAACTTCCCTGGGGGCTATGCGCGTAAAAGAAAGATGAGATGATTTAAGCCTGATATTCCCAATTTCACGGGGATAAATGTCTTCAATGCCTCTTTCCCGTGCCACTACTTTTCCGGTAATCCTCAATACAACTGTAGGTTCAGCCCCATTGGTGGTCACAACAATTGATTTATTAAAATTGCCAGGCCGGTTACGGGGATCAAAAGTAGCCTTTACAAACCCGGTTTTGTCCGGCTGAATTGGTTGCCGCGTCCAATCGGGACTTGTACATCCACATGAGGCCCTGACATTGTGAATTATCAAGGGTTGCCCCCCTGTATTGGCAAAATTAAAAGAATGTGTTACAGTACCACCATCTTCCCTAATCTCTCCGAAGTCATGTATTTTTTCCTTAAAGTCAACGGCTGGCTTATCCTGCAGGCCATAGGCGGAAAGGGTAAAAGCTGTAATGATAGCCGAAAATATAATTTTTTTCATATCGGAAGTTAAAAATTTATTTAAACACGAAAAACATTCTTACAAAGCTAATAATAATTTTAATTCACAACATCAACTAATACCATGCCATTTTTCAACATCCCTGCTAAGTTTAAAAACCCATTCCATTCAGCGTTTGGCAAAGCCGTTTCATCATATCAAGTGAAACAACTATCTTTGATGTATTATTATATTGTGCGCAAAAGATTGAGCCGTTGCTCATCCGTAAAGTCAGTTTTTTGTTTCAGTGATCCCACAAATGGATCTAACCTGCTTTATTCATATCCTGCAGAATGACTATGAACAAATACCATTTAGAACTCCTCAACCACAAAGCAATATGGAAGATTTAAAAAAGCTAATCCGGGAATTAACCAAAAATAATCAACATAAGGTTGTCGCACATCGACGACATATTCACCAGCATCCTGAATTATCATTTCAGGAATATGAAACATCAGCTTACATCATATCACAGCTTAAAAAAATGGGAATTCCCTATCGCAGTGGCTATGCTGAAACCGGAATAGTCGGAATCATTGAAGGGAAAGAGGAAGGCAAAGTGATTGCTTTACGGGCTGACATGGACGCCCTTCCCATCAGTGAAGAAACAGAACTGTCTTTTGCTTCAGAAAACAAAGGTGTGATGCATGCCTGCGGACACGATGCACATACGGCAGCATTGCTTGGAACAGCAAAAATCCTGCAAACACTGAAAGATAAATGGAAAGGAACTGTTTTGCTAATATTCCAACCGGGTGAAGAAAAATTTCCCGGTGGAGCCAGCCTCATGTTAAAGGAGGGTGCATTTGAAGATCCAAGGCCGGACCTCGTCATTGGACAGCACATACTACCCGATATGCCTGCCACACATGCGGGTTTCAGACCCGGAATGTACATGGCTTCGGGCGACGAGGTTTATCTGACAGTGAAAGGCAAAGGCGGACATGCAGCCCTGCCACATACCCTAAACGATACAATTCTTATTGCCTCGCATATTATTGTAGCATTACAGCAAATAGTATCCCGCATGGTTCCTGCGAATATCCCGACAGTTCTTTCTTTTGGAAGAATTGAGGGACTGGGAGCCACCAATATCATTCCTGGGAACGTTGAAATTGCCGGAACCATGCGTACTATGAATGAAGAGTGGCGGGCCAGAATAAAAAATCAGATTCGAAAAATAGCATCAGGAACAGCCAGTGCCATGGGGGCGGAATGTATTGTTGACATAAAAGACGGGTATCCTGTAGTACATAATCATGAAAAACATACCAAAGAAGCCCTTACTTATGCCCGCGAATTTCTTGATGAAACATCTGTGCAGGAAATGGATATACGGATGACTTCAGAAGATTTCGGTTATTACACTCATGAATTCCCCTCGGTATTTTATCGTTTTGGCGTGGGTCAGGAGCATGGAGAGACGGGGGCATTACATACACCCCATTTGAATATCAATGAAGAGAGTCTGAAAACAGCCACCGGCCTGCTTTCATGGCTAACGGTAAAATTCCTGAATACAGAAAAATAATCCTGTAATTTTATGTAGCATCATTATTCTTTTTTAACCTTCATCAATCGTCTTTTTTATAACTTTGCATGTTTTAAAACAGTGTTATAGAACAGACATTAAGATGGTGACAATAAAAGGGACATTGCAGGAGCCTACAATAAAAGACATTCCTCAAATCTTTGATGTACTCACACCTGATGAACAGGAATATTTACTGGCCAATCATACCACAATAAAGTATCGAAAGAACCAGATAATTTATAAAGAAGATGAGAAACCGACCGGATTGCTGTGCATTGGCTCTGGAAAAGTAAAAATTTACAAGGAGGGCATGATGGGGCGCGACCAGATTGTCCGTATGGCAAGCGGACCCGGATTTATAGGTTACCGGGCACTCTTTGCTAATGAACAGCACATTGCATCGGCTGTTGTTTTTGAACCCTGTGTTATCTTTTACATCGCCAAAGATGTGATCATGAAGCTCATGCAAATCAATAATTTGCTTTGCATGAATATTATTGAATCATTTGCCACAGAACTTGGATTCGCCAGATTCCGGACCGTTTCCCTTACTCAAAAACACATTAGGGGACGTCTGGCTGAGAGCTTGCTTGTATTGCGTGAAATATACGGATACGAAGAAGATGGTTATACACTTGGCATTTATCTCTCACGTGAAGACCTGGCTAATTTCTCCAACATGACAGCATCCAATGCCATACGCACGCTTACCTCCTTTGTAAAAGAAAATGCACTGACTGTGGATGGGAGAATTATCCGCATTGTTGATGAGCAAAAGCTTGAAAGAATTTCAAGGCTGGGGTGAGAGGTCTATGATCAATTACCAATGATCAATTACCAATTAACAATTAACAATGATCAATTACCAATTAACAATTAACAATGATCAATTAACAATGATCAATTACCAATGATCAATTACCAATTAAATGGAGTCTCCAACGCGAAATAGAGGTTGAGACTGAGGTTAGGTTTAGGCACATTCGGCTTGCAAATCAGCACAAAACACAAAACATAAACCTATTCTTTGAAATACACCCGGGAAACCCGCCTGGATATACTGGTCAGTATTTCATAGGGAATGGTATCAAGTTGTTCGGCCAGATTCTCTAGCGAATAATCATCGCCAAATACTACCACTTCATCCCCCTCTTCGGCCTGGATGTTTGTAAGATCCACCATGCACATATCCATGCAAATATCCCCTACAACCGGTGCCATTCGACCGTTTACCATCATTTTGCCATGTCCGTTGCTCAAATGTCTGTTCAATCCGTCGGCATAACCGATGGGAACAATTCCAATGAAACCCTCATAATGAAGGGAACCCGCACGATTGTATCCGATGCTTTCAAAACGAGACACCGGCTTTATCTGAGAAATATAGGATTTCAAAGTCACAACATTGCGAAGGTCTTCTATTTCACCGGCACCAAAACCATAAAGGCCAATTCCCAAACGAACCATATCAAAGCGGGCATCGGGAAATCTTTCGATACCGGCACTGTTGAGTATATGCATCCAGAAATCTACTTTCAACTGATCTTTAAGTTGACCACAAACACGCTGGAATCTGCTTATTTGAAGAAGGGTAAATGCATCATGTGCTTCATCATCACTTCCCGCCAAATGTGAAAAAACTGATTTTATTTTAAGAGCTGGCATCTTTTTCAAACGGGCAATCAATTCATCGGTTTCGCTTTCCAGAAAACCCATACGGTTCATTCCCGTATCAATTTTCAAATGCACCGGCACCTGTTCCGATCCTTCAGATTCAACCACAGCGTTAAAAGCTTTCAGAACCCGCAAACTGTAAATTTCAGGTTCCAGACTGTATTCCAGCATTTGCCCGAAGCTTTTTTCCTCAGGATTTAACACAATGATGGAAGCTGCAATTCCTGCCTTTCGCAACTCCATTCCTTCATCGGCAAATGCCACACCGAGATAATCCACATTCTGATGCTGCAAAGCTGCTGCAATCTCATATGAACCACTGCCATAAGAAAAAGCTTTTACCATAGCCAAAACCTTGGTTTCACGGCCCAGCAGGCGACGGTATTGATTCAGGTTGTAAACCATGGCATCAAGATTGATCTCCATGACCGTTGCATGCCGCTTTAGCTCCAGGCGAGAAACGATCCGCTCAAAAGAAAACCGGCGCGAACCCTTAATCAAAATGGCTTCATCCCTGAAATGAAAAGTGGAAATAACCTTTAATAAGTCTTCAGTTGTTTCAAAAAAACACGCTTCGTTTTCAAACAAAAATGCGTATCGCGCAAGTGAATTCCCCACCCCGATGATCCGGTCTATTCCCTTCTCTTTGATCATGGCAGCAACAAGCGGATACAGTTGTTCATCCGGAATTCCTGTTTGCAGAAGATCAGATAAAATAACTGTTCGTGTTACACCTTTTTTCCGGCTTTGCTGCACCAGAAAATCAAGCGCCACTCCAAAGGAGGTGATGTCTGCATTATAAGTATCATTAATAAGCAGATTATGGTTAATTCCTTCCTTCTGTTCCATCCGCATGGCCACAGGCAGAAGAGCT
Source organism: Marinilabilia sp. (assembly GCA_041642395.1). Lineage (GTDB taxonomy): Bacteria > Bacteroidota > Bacteroidia > Bacteroidales > Marinilabiliaceae > Marinilabilia. The sequence continues at coordinate 5,355 of JBEPWN010000020.1, forward strand.
CTGGCTCTGGTTACAATGGTCTGAGGCTCATAACCCCGGTATAACAAGAATAAAGTTGCCGGCATTATATTTTCAACGCTCACCCTGTCGGAGAAAGGGATAATCAGAATAAAAGATTCATTTTCCCACATAAAAGTGAGGTGCTTGTTTTCATTCTCCTCCCGCTCGGAAACAAGCCTGAGAGAGGAATCCTGAGAACGTCCCCATGTAAGCATTTTTTTATCCGTCCACTTTTCAGTGATGGTCTTATGTACAAGATCCTGATCTCTTCCGTAAAAAAGAACATCAACATCATTAAAAAGAATCAGTTTTTCGTGAAGTTTCTGTTCAAGGGATGTGAAATTTTCCTGGTGCGCCTGCCCAAGCGTTGTGAATAATCCCATATCAGGCTTGATGATTGGCTGTAGTTTTGTCATTTCACCCGGAAGAGAGATGCCTGCTTCAAAAATTCCCAACTCCGAGCGATCGTTAAGATTCCATACAGAAAGGGGAACACCTACCTGGCTGTTATAACTACGGGGCGATCGCGCTACAAAAACATCGGTTCCTATGAGTTGAGTGATCCACTCTTTAACAATGGTTTTCCCGTTGCTTCCGGCAATACCTAAAACAGGGATATTAAACCGGGATCGATGAGATGCGGCCACCTTCTGTAAAGCATCACATGTATCCGCCACTTCAATCCAATTGGCATGTGTTTTAAGATCTTCAGGAATTGCACCGGTCTTTACCACAAAATTACGGACTCCTTTTTCCCACAGCTGATGCAGAAATTGATGTCCGTCATGCCGATTCCCTTTAAGAGCAAAAAATAAACTCTCGGGGGCGTCATATGCCGACCGGCTGTCAATGAGTAACCGTGACACCATTGATGAAAAATTTTTTGTCAATTGTCCCTGGCAGGATTTGGATATTTGCTGTGGTGAATATGTAATCATTTCTTTATTATAATATATTTAATCGCAAACCCTGCAAGCCATCCATAATGATCAGAGAATGCAACCTCTGCCTGTTCATTGCCTGTGCTTTTTATAATGAGATTTTTGCCAGATCACCAAAATACATAAAAAGGAATGAACTTTAACCACTTCAACCCGCTTTTATGACTTATCGACCTTATATTCAAGAAACATTAAAAGAATAATTTATTTTCGCACTGCATTCACTACATTTGCAAATGTAACGAAAAAATGGGCTCAGGATATTATGGAAAAAGATGCTCTTCTCGAAATTGTGCTTCAAGATCTCAAAGAGGTTGAAGCACTGGTGCAATCATTTAAAGGAAAACAAACTCTTTCAAAGGCTTTCCTCAAGCTGACACGCAATAAAATTAATGGGATTCTGGAAGAAATTGACATGTTGGAAGAACTGACAAATCAAAATTCTTCTGATATTAATGTGGAAGGTAAAATCACTCCTGAAAAAAACTCTCAGAAACCATCCGGTATTGAAAATAACAATTCCGGTCCTGCTGAAGAGGAGCAAGCTTTACCTGAAACAAAAAAACAAAGTGACAGAAAACCTAAAGATCAGATAATTCCGGAACAGGATGTCCCGGAAATAAATCAGAATATAATACCCGTTGATTCGCCGGAAAAAAACGGGGAAGAAAGGAAGAAAGAAAAGACGCAGGCAGATGCTCCGAAAACACCTTCGAAAAATACCGATGCCCATTTTCCTACATCTAAAAAATCATTCCCTGAAACTACACCCGCCGATACACAACAAGAAACAACCGGCAACGTTATATCTTCTGAAACAAAGAAAGACAACAAAGTGCTTGGAGAAAAACTAATAGCTGGTAAATCGTCCTTCAATGAGCAAATAGCCCAAAAAGTAATCAATGGTCCGGCAAAACGACTGCTTACTTCTTCCCCACCGGTATCAGATCTGAGAAAAGCCCTGGGTATAAACGACCGGTTTTTTTACAAGCGTGAACTTTTTGGAAACAATGCAGACCTCATGAACCAGACTTTGGATCAGCTCAACCAGATGGATAGCATCAATGATGCGCGTAACTTTTTACTTACCAATTTCAACTGGGATACCGAAAATGAAGCAATGATAAGCTTCATGGAATTAATAGAACGCCGGTTTCTGAAGTGACCTTAACGAATCAATCGAATGGATCATCACCGAATAAAGCAACAAAAGACTAAGATCAATAATCCAGGGATGGCACAATTTACCGGACTTTTATATGTGGTCCCCACCCCTGTCGGGAATCTGGAGGACATCACCTTCAGAGCAGTGCGTATTCTTAAGGAAGCTGATTTTATTCTTGCTGAAGACACCCGTACCTCGGGAAAACTACTCAAGCATTATGAGATTGACACCAGAATGTTTGCCCACCATAAATTCAATGAACATACAGCTGTCAATAAGGTGGTAGAAAGATTGCAGGAAGGTGAAACGGCCGCCCTGATTTCTGATGCAGGAACACCCGGCATTTCTGACCCGGGTTATCTTGTGGTGCGGAACTGCATCGATGCGGGCATAAGAGTAGAATGTCTTCCAGGTCCTACCGCATTTGTACCTGCCCTCGTAACGGCTGGTCTTCCCAACGATCGCTTCTGCTTCGAAGGGTTTCTGCCGGTAAAAAAAGGTCGAAAAACCAGGATAGAGGCGTTGATCAATGAGTCCCGTACCATGGTTTTTTATGAGTCTCCTCACAGACTTGTAAAGACACTCAGGCAACTGGGAGAAAATTTTGGCGAAGACCGCCAGGCAGCTGTTTGCCGCGAAATAAGCAAGATGTTCGAAGAAACAGTCAGAGATACGCTGAAAAATCTCGAAGATCATTACATCTCTCATCCTCCAAAAGGCGAGATCGTTTTAATTGTAAACGGTAAAAAAGATTAATTACTTTATTAATAGACCGTTAGTTCCGATCCTTCGGGATTAGATAAAAGATTTAAGTTGAATCCGGATAATGCTGGTAATCTGCTTGTTGATGCAAGATGTGTGCAAGCTTTAAAACAACTAAGCCTCAGATTATTACAATGTTTAACGGATTATTGTTTATACAACAGATATTTGGATGTTAGAGGGATTGCAGTATATTCAAAGATAACCTCTAACATTAAGTGCTTTAAGCGTAAAATTTGATTTACAGTTTTTTTACTAAACCCATTGTTTTTAATTACTAACAATAAAATACCAGGCCATGAAACTTAAGACAACAGCAATGAAAAATGCATTCATCATTTTATTTATTCTTCCTTTTCTTTGGCAATGCCAAAGCGGACCCAGCCGCACCGAACTCAAAGAACAAAACGATTCTTTGGCACAGGTTGCAGCACTGAAAGATACCCAAATGAACCAGATGGTCAATACCATCGGAGACATCGAAGCCACACTGCGTGTGATCAAAGAAAAAGAACAAATTATTGCACTAAAGGCCCGTGAAAGCAACACAGGTGAAGCTGCAGCCCAGCAAATTAATGAAGATATCCGTCTTATTTACGATTTGATGGTGCAAAATAAGGAACGCATCGAATCCCTTGAACAACAGCTAAAGCGTTCAGGAGTTGAGTCCAACCAGCTGAGGAAACTGATTGACGGGCTCAATGAACAACTCCAGCAAAAAAACCTTGAGATAAAGGAGCTAAACGGCTTGCTCAAAAACAAAAACTCTGAGATAGATGACATGAATTATGAGCTCACTGACATGGAAATATCTCTCGACTCAATAAAAACAGCAAACGAAGAGGTGCGTTCGCAACTGGAGATGACCAAAGACGATATGTATAAAGCTTATTATGCAATTGGGTCTAAAAACGAACTGAAAGACAAAAACATCATCAGTCGGGAAGGATTTCTGTTCTTCGGCAAAACAGAGTTACTAAAAGACAGTTTTGATAAGGATTACTTTGCTGCCATTGACATTCGCCAGACCGACAGCATTGAAGTTTTTCAGCCAAAGATTGAGATTCTTACGTCACACCCGGAGACCTCGTTTAACCTTATAGAAAATGAAAATGGCAACCAGACTTTAGTCATTAACGACAAAAATGATTTTTGGAGTGTTTCTAAATATCTGGTCATTCAGGCTAAATAGAAAAATTCTGAGATTACATATTTCCTGTAAGATCAACCGGCCCCTTGGATTATCTCAGGGGCCGGATCATTTAAACCCACGAAGAAAATGCCATACAAACATCTTTTTTTCGATCTGGACCACACAATATGGGATTTCCAAACCAATCAGATTATCACCCTGCAGAAATTATTTATCGAGTATCAGCTTGAACGGTATTTCGTTGATTTTGATGATTTCTTTGGAAAATACATGCCTATCAATCTGGAACTTTGGCGTGAATATCAACTGGGCCGTATTCCAAAGAAGGATGTCAAGGTAGGACGTTTTCACAAGACCTTTCTGGGAGCAGGCTTTGATAAAATAGAAACAGCTGAATTGTTTGCAGAATCATTTGTATCAGGAAATGCGCTCCAAACCAATGTAATTCCACACACATTCGAAACGCTCGATTATCTTACCCGGAAGAAATATCAACTTTACGTTATTACCAATGGATTTAGAGAGGCACAACATATAAAAATGGAAAGCAGCGGACTTACACCATATTTCAAAAAGACATTTATTTCAGAAGATATCGGGGTAAGCAAACCTCATCGCCGTTTTTTTGAGCATGCCCTGAAAACTGTAAATGCCCGCAAAACCGAAAGCCTTGTAATTGGTGACAGTCTGGAAAATGACATAAAAGGAGCACGTGAATTCGGGGTGGATCAGGTTTACTATAATCCGGAAAAACTGCTCCACAATGAAATTGTTTTTAAGGAGATTGTATCTCTCCGGGAACTGATCGGGTGGTTATAGAATAGTGTTGTAAGAAATCTGATAAATGCACTCTGTAAATGTTCTCAGGAGATGTATCATGATGTGTTTTTATTAAAACGGTGCGTTAAAACCGGGCGCGGGACCATTGTTTGAAGCAGGAGTACCCTGGTCCTCATTCATTTTGGAACTGAATGTCATTGGAGTACCGTCTCCATTTCCTGTATCAGAACCCTGACCGGCAGAGGGTAAGCCCTGCAATTCAGGATCTTCAAACCGTGCCAGTTCCTTGCGAAACCGTAGTCGCACATCACCTGTGGCACCATTCCGGTGCTTAGAAATAATTATTTCAGCCATTCCTTCCAAAGAATACCCATCAGCATCTTCAAATAAACCATAATATTCAGGACGGTGAATGAACAACACCATATCGGCATCCTGTTCAATGGCACCCGATTCACGAAGATCGGCGAGTTGAGGACGCTTACCCTCTAATCCAGAGCGGTTCTCCACACCACGATTCAACTGAGAAAGAGCCAGGATGGGTACATCCAGTTCTTTTGCAAGTCCCTTAAGAGAACGGGATATCATACTTACCTCCTGTTCACGGCTGCCCGGATTCATCCCGGAAGCACTCATCAACTGGAGGTAATCAATAATGACTATTTTAATATCGTGCTGTTTTTTGAGACGGCGACACTTGGCTCTCAATTCAAATACAGTTAGTCCGGGAGTATCATCCACATAAACAGGAGCCCCCATAAGAGCGTGAATTTTGGAATCAAGTTGTTCCCATTCAAATGACGACAGTTTTCCATTTTTAATTTTCTCACCTGGTATTTCAGTCTCGGCTATTATCAAACGATTAACCAGTTGCACATTGGACATCTCAAGTGAAAACACAGCCACTGGTTGCTGATGTGTTACGGCCATATTCCGTGCCATGGACAAGACAAAAGCTGTTTTTCCCATTGCAGGACGGGCAGCAATAATAACCAAATCAGAAGACTGCCAACCCGAAGTAAGACGGTCAAGACCAGTGAAACCGGATGGTACACCACTAAGTCCATCGCTTCGCTTGCCAGCTTCCCGGATGCGTTCAATGGATTCCTGGATAACCGGATCAATCTGGACCACCTCCTTTTTCATTGTACCCTGCGAGAGCAGGTAGAAACTGTTCTCTGCCTCATCGAGCAGGTCATTTACATCCAGCGATTCATCATACGACCGGGTTTGCAAATCACTGGAGATGCGTATCATTTCGCGCTGCAGATATTTTTGCCAGATAATCCGGGCGTGATACTCAATATGAGCAGCAGATGCAACGCGACTGGTGAGTTGCGATACATAAAAGGCGCCTCCCACCTCCTCCATCTTGTCAAGCTTTTTAATCTCTTCGGTTACGGTAAGAATATCAACCGGTTGCTCATGGAAAAACAAATTGGAAATAGCCTGATAAATATGTTGATGCGATTCCCGGTAGAAACATTCCGGTTTTAATAATTCAGAGACTGCAATAAAAGCATCCTTTTCCAGCAGAAGAGCACCCAGCACTGCTTCTTCAATTTCAATAGCCTGCGGAGGCATTTTCCCCATATCAGCATCTACCTGGGCCGGAGTCTTGCGTTTATTACTATTGTTTCCATAGTTTTTCTGGGCCATAACTTTGCTTTTCCTGGTTATTTCACAACAATGCTCCATTTATTTCGCATCATCCCGGATTATTAAAAAATCACTGGTGAGCGGGAAAAGTCAAGGATTAATCGCTTTTTCTGCAATGACTTAGGAATTAAAAAATCCAACCTTTCTACTCCTGGAATTTCTATCATTGCGAGTGTAACGAAACAATCTTATATCAACAGTGAAATATACCCGGTCAACAATTATTAAAATGAACTACAAAAAATGCCTCCTTTTTTAAAGGACAACAAAGTTAGGAAAAAATAAGGGAACAAAAACAAGAACCCAACATCTGCTCAAGTAACTGTTTTACAAACTATCCGACACCATACCAACAAACTATTAAAGCATATATGAGTGGTTCACAAACCGTTCCCGTTCGGAAAAAATATTTGTGAATCGGCAACTAATGCAATGATGTAACAAGCAAGTCAGTTTTTGACTTCTTCGGCCCATAGAAAGCTTTGTTTTTTTTATATATTTTATTTATCCCAAAAAAACCTGATACTTCAATGCGTATAATTACATCGAAAAGGTCTGGATGCAAGGCATCACATGAATATGCTACCCTCTACAAAAGCTGCTGTTTTTTCCTTTTCATAAAAAAGAAAGGCGCAAAATCGTTGCCATATCATTAATATGACAGTAAATTGAATTAATTGTTTCTGAAACCCAACACAGATACAAAAATGCACTCGGAGCCACTAACAGACAGGGTAATAATAAAAAAAATGACCTCAATAATTGAGGCCAACATTAGCAATGCCAATTTTAGCGTTTCCCAGCTGGCAAATGAAATGGGAATGAGCCGGTCCAATCTTTATCACAAGGTATATGCCATTAAAAAAAAATCCATCAGCCAGTTTATCCGGGAAATTCGCTTGGAAAAAGCCATGAAACTGCTTCGGAATAAAGCAGGCAATATTTCTGAAATTGCTTATGAAACAGGATTTGGAAGCCCGGCCTATTTCACACGTTGTTTTCATGAGTTTTATGGTTTTTCACCTGGACAAATGGCACAAAATGACCAGGCAATCAACGATCTAAAATCTAAAAATCACCAAAAGGTATCTTTTTGGAATATATCCTCTACAAGACAGAATGTTCTATTTTCCGCTGTTGCAATCATTGGCTTGGTCATAATAGCCCTAACAATTTTTCAAAAAATCACCGAATCACAACGTGAGAAGAAAAATAAATCCATTTTAGTACTGCCATTCCCGGATGAAAGTCCAGACCCCAAAAATGCATTCATTACCAAAGGACTCCGGGAAGAAATTATAAATAAGCTCTGCTTGATAAAAGATTTAAGGGTAGTTTCAAGTACTTCATCAGAGGGCTATCGTAATTCAAATAAAAGTTTAAAAGAAATAGGCAGGGAACTCAACGTCAACTACATCGTGGAAGGAAGCACACAAACAATTAATAACTCAACCCGAATAAGACTTCAGTTAATTGAAGCATCAACAGATAAGCACCTGTGGTCAAAACCCTATGAACGAATAATAACAGAAAATAATATTTTTGAAATCCAAAGAGAAGTAGCCCTCTCGGTTGCAAATGAATTAAATGCAGTAATTACGCCAGGGGAACAAGAAAAGATCAAAAAGACACCAACACAAAACCTTGCTGCCTATAATCTTTATTTAAGAGGCTTGGATTATCTTCGACTAGGCACATACAGTCAACTGGACAACAAAAACAACCACGCCGCACTTGCAAAAAAAAGCTTTGAACAAAGCATCGAACTCGACTCAACATTTTCTGAAGCTTACTCGATGCTGGGACACATCTATGTTAATAATCTTACTCCCTGGGGAAAAGACCCAACTGAAGCCTTTCAATTACTTGATACCGGATTGACCTATCTGGAAAAAGCGCTTCTGTATGATGAAAACAACCAGCAGGCCATAGCCTGTATTGGCCAATATTACTTAAAAAAAGGCATGACAAATGAAGCAAACAAGTATTTCAGCAGGCTATCAAAAACAAATACCAATGACAGTTATTTTGAAACTGAATTCAATAAACACTATGACATTAACGATTATTACAATGCCATTAAAAGCTATTACAGGTATCTGGAAACAACAGATAAACTGATTATACCACCTTATATTATTCAGCGGGTTAGCCTGGCCTTTTCTTATACCGGACATCTTGATGCTGCAAAAGAAACTGCAAAAAAATTATTATTGTATAAAGATACAGCCGGGTACCTGAGTTTAATAGCTTCGGCTGATTATTTCTCCGGAAATTTTTCTTCACTCATAGAAAATGCTTTAAAAATACGTCAATCGGATTCCACCAATATCGAAGCCACCTGGAATCTTATTACAGGTTATTTCTATCTAAGGGACTATGAAAAAGCATTAAAAAATATTGAAAGATTAGAAAAACAATTATCCAAATACGAACTTCCTCTGACCCCAAATTACAACATTGGATACGTTTACTTAAAAAAAGGAATGACCGGCAAAGCCCAATATCACATAAAAGGGGCAAAAGAAAAATATGAAAAAACACTTCGATCGGAAGCCGTTTATCCGCAAAAATACAATTCCCACCTTTGCCTTGCAGCCACTTATGCCATAATGGGCAAAAAGGAAAAAGCCTTTGAACATCTGAAGGATTCACGGAAAGAGAATCCCAAAACCCTTCCCATCGTTATGGCCCTGAAAAACCATCCGGGCATCGACAATCTGCGCTCCGACCGGAGGTTTCAGGAAATATTAAAGGAGATTGAAACAAACTACCTGAAGGAACATGAAAAAACCGGAACCCTCATAACAAGCCAAAAACCGGTAAATTGATCACTTCCATAGTCTTTGCAAAAAAACGTCAGATGCTGTTACTCTCGCTTTTGAAACTTAGGGATTGTGTCGAAATAACCTGACACTTTTTTATCAACGACTTATAATTCTATGGTTTACTTGCCATCACGGCATACATCAGTCATAAAAAAACTGCACTACATAGGTTATAACATCTACCACATTAATTCAAGAATTGACTACATGATTGATAACATTCTATTGCCAAATGAACCTAAATTTGTTAAAAAAGAAAGGAGGATTAAGATGGAAGATTTTGAATTTTAAGAAAAGCAGTTTTTCCGGCAACCAAACTAAATGAGAAAGCCATGAAAACAAAAATTTTTTTATTAATGTTCCTGTTTGCCTCATTGACCATGATGGGACAAAAAACCAGTAAGGACAAAAATTTTAAACTTCCTGAATTCAAAGTCGGAGAGTCAGTAAATGCGGATAAGAGTCCGGCAGTTGAGTCAATTCAGGATTATTTGACACGCAACATCACGTACCCTGAACTCGCGCTGAGCATAGCGGCTGAAGGTGTTGAAGTTGTAATGTTTACTGTTACCGGGAAAGGGGAATTAACGGATTTTCAGGTCATCAACAGTGTATGTGAATCCATTGACAAAGAAGTAATTCGAGTACTAAAAACCACCAATGGAATGTGGCAACCCGGAATTGAAAACAACGAGCCGGTTACAATGCAGACAGAGATTTGTGCTTATTTTGCTTTAGGAGAAGTGAGCAGCAAAAATTGCTCTGTGTATTTTACAAGAAAAGGCATCAGTCTGCTGAGAAAAGCAAACAAAAAATTCGTGAATAAACACAAACCAAAGGCGGCTCTGGCTTTGTACGACAGAGCCATGAACTATTGTCCAAACAACCCTACATTGCTTCTTTTCAGGGGATTGTGCAAGCACGAATTGGATGATGTAACAGGAGCCCAAAAGGATTGGGAAAGAATGACAAGGCTGGGAGGCATTCCGGTTGATACCTTTCATCTTAAAAAGGAATTCAGCCATTTAAAAGGCTGCAATTCATTATTGAGTGTACTCAATGGCAGGACCGAGCATTGATCAATAAAAAGATAGAAAATCTTAATTAGGAATAGTGACTGCCATAAAGAACCGCTTGTCGGCATACGCCCTTCCAGGGAATTGCACATTTTCTTACAAACCGCATATTTCCGGGCAGGGCGTACCTTACAAACAAAATCAGCTAACCTAGACTTTTCATAAATCACTATTACGCAAAAAAAAGTCCCAACAAACAGCCAAAGGAACAGCCGGCATTGCGGTAAAGAGTATTATAATCATCATTGTTGCTGGCAAAAAAAAACAAAGTTGCCGGCTGATAAAGATTTGAGAGAGTTTATTGTGCCTTTAACAATTCTTCCTTAAAAAACTGCCCCGCACGTGTTGGTGTATAGTTCCAGTCTTTAATCAACTGTGGCGAC
>JBEPWN010000021.1:0-15806 GCA_041642395.1 Marinilabilia sp.
AAAATAGGCGAATTTCAAGGCCTTGCGCAATGGCCGGAAATTTTGGCTTTCGCGGGCTGATAGGTTTAAACGGACTAGAGTTTTTTGGTTCTTTTTTGGGGCAATGCCAAAAAGAACAATGAAAAAACTAGAAGCCAGCGCGGCTTGAGCGCAAAAAAAATAAGCTATTGTTTTTTCCGACAATAGTGCTTTTGAAAAAAGAAAACGAAGATACTTTTATTACAAATCAACAGTATCAAACTCTGTTTTTTCAACATGTGCTTTTTCGTAACGCGGATTTTTCAAAGTACTGACTGCTGGTATTTCTATCCTTTCTTTGGAAGTTTTTCGCCGGGGCTTCAAGCTGTGAAGTATTCTTTTTGAGTGCCGGCGATAGCTGAATAACAGAAGATTGCTGCTGATAAGCCTTAGTATATAAATACTTTCATTTTCGTGACATGACGTTGCATATTGCTTTGCCAGATAAGCCAGTTGTATCGGGTCGGAGGTGAGTCTTTTCAGGTTTCTGATTCCCCGGGCATGGGAAATGTGCTTTCTGAATTTTATGCGATTCAGATCGATGATTGAAAATGAATAACTGTTATCCGGATTTCGATTGATCAGTACATTTCCCGAACTCAGATCATTATGCCAGATACCTTCAGGATGAAGCTTTGTGGCCAGAAATCCGGCAAAATCGGTAAGAATATTTTTTTCTTCAGGAATTTCTTTCTCAAATACATCGGCCAAAAGCCAGTCATATTCCTGGCAAAATGAGACGTAATAACTTTTTCTCATAATTCCCCATTTCCCGGTTTCTTCATAATATCCTACCGGCTCGGGAGTATTTATGCCTTTTCTGATAAGAATTTCTGCTGTCTCATACGATCGTTTTGCTTTGGTGGCACGAAACCATGAATACATATAACGATTAAATACGGTGACTTTATTGAATGCTTTTACGCACAAGTTATAATTCTGATGTTCAATTATTTTTATTTCGTTCCGATGGTTTTTGATCGTTGTTCCCTGTTCCCTGAAAATTTCCGGAAGATTCTGCATGAAATTTTCTAACCCGGGAATCGCTAGATGATATTTATTTTGATGGGTCATTGCTAATATGGTTTTTGATTCAAAGGTGAAATTACTGTTACATCCTTTGAGTGTCAATCAAAAAGCGACCAGTCATCAAAACAGGGGAATGTACTGCCTAAATTCCGGGATGAAATGAGATCCCCGGGTTATGGAAAAAGAAAGTTATATTATTGATTCAGCCATTGCTTCAATTGGGGTGCTTTGGTGCGGCTGATCACAATTTTTTTTGCAGGGTTTAACGGTGCAATTACTTTTAGAATAAGTTTGCTGCCGAAATAATATTCCAGGCGTTCTATGGCATTTATGTTGATGACGAACTGGCGGTTAACCCTGAAAAATGTTTGTGGATCCAGTTCCTCCTCCAGTTTTTCAAGGGTGCTGTCTATGATGTGCTCTTTTTGTTTGAAAGTGGTGGCCCTGGTTATTCTGTCTTCTACCCAGAAATATGCAATTTCATCTACGGGAACCTGGATGTACCCCTCCGCCTTATTTATGACAAGTCGTTGCCGGTATTGCGGAATGGATTTGGTAATGGCTTGAGCCAGACGTTGGAGATTTTGGTTGAATTTGGGTACTTGGGGCGCCGTTTTCAAAATGCTCATTGCCGTTTCTATTTTTTCGAACGTTTTAACAAGCGCTTCTTCACGGATGGGTTTCAGTAAATAAGAAATGCTGTTGTATTCAAAGGCATCGAGCATATATTCGTCGTAGGCGGTGGTAAATACAATTCCTTTGTTGCTGACATCTGTTTCGTCGAAAATACCGAAACAAATACCATCTGAGAGTTGAATATCCATAAATATAAGACAAGGCTCAGGATTTGTGTTTAGCCATGCTATCGTTTCTTTAACGCTGCTGAGTTGAGTCAGTATCCTGCAATCAGGGTTTACTGTTGCAATCAGATTTGACAGTGCTTTGGCAAGTATGGGTTCGTCCTCTACAATTATGGCATTTATTTCCATGGCATATCAAATTTAAATATGTGGCATCGGTCAAGAAAATGCGAATTTTGGATAATACTTTGCAAGCCTCGCAACTTGAATTTCCTGAACAAAAATTAATTAGCCTTATGTTTGTAATTGATTAGTGCATAAGTTTCAGCCCACTAAATTAAATTAGTGGGCGAAAACAAAAAAATGAAACTTATGCAAGCTCAAAGTTACAAATTAGATTTCAAAGGAAAGAACATCTACTTGGGGATAGATGCTCATTTAAAAAGCTGGAGGGTTACAGTAATGGTTAACGGGATTGTATGCAAAACATTCTCGCAAGACCCTTCGGCAAAGAAGTTAAGGGATTACCTGAACTTAAATTATCCTGGTGGAAATTATATTTCCGCTTATGAAGCAGGATTTTGTGGTTTTTCTGCTCATAGGGAGTTACACCGCTATAATATAAACAATATTGTAGCTAATCCGGCAGATATTCCGACCACAGATAAAGAAAAAAAACAAAAGGAAGATGGGCGGGATAGTCGCAAAATAGCAAGATCTTTACAAAACGATGAACTAAAAGCTATCTATGTGCCGAGTAAGACAATAGAAGGATTAAGAAACTTAGTAAGGTATCGAAGAACCTTGGTTAAAGAAATCAATCGGTATAAATCCAGGACAAAATCCCTTTTATACTATCATGGTTTAATAATACCCCTTGAGTTGGAAAAAGGGTCAAAACATTGGTCCAAGCGGTATACTATTTGGTTAAGATCAATAAATCTGGAAACAGAATACAGTAATGCTACCCTTACAAGTATATTGGAAACGGTAGAGCATTTAAGGAGTAAATTGTTGCAAATAAACAGACACTTACGTCAGTTAGAGAAAGAAGGAGAATATTCTCAAACTATTTACTTGCTGAGAACAGTTCCCGGAGTTGCTCTTATAACGAGCTTGACCATAATTACAGAGATAGAAAACATTGAAAGATTCTCAAATATAGACAAATTGTGTTCATTTGTAGGGTTAGTACCAAGTACTAATTCAAGTGGAGACCATGAGAGAGTTGGAAGAATTACGCCACGTAGCAATAGGCAATTACGAAATATGTTAATTGAGAGTTCGTGGATAGCAATAAGACAAGATCCGGCGTTAATGATGTGTTATGGAGAACTTCGTCAACGGCTAGATTCTAACAAGGCCATAGTAAAAATTGCAAAGAAATTACTAAGTCGAATAAAACATGTGTTAAAAAACAAAGAGCCTTATGAGAAAGGTATTATTAAATAGAATTCATTTTCTTAAAAACAATCATCAGCTAGCGGGACTGTGATCAGACACTTGCAGCTTCTTCGTGAAGACTGCTTTATTTAGTCCACAGCCCGCACTATAAAAAAATGAAAAAGGAGATGCAACTGCATTTATGCAGATTGTTGATAGAAGGTTGTTTTTATAGAAATGAGTTCACCTATATAACCAAGAGCGACCGACGGTGATTATTTATACCGAAGGTAAAGGAAAAAACTGTCGGGCTTGATGCCCGACAGTTTTTAACCAAGAGCTCCCTTTGGCTCATAATTACCCGATGGTAAACCGATACGAGCCTCTATCACAGAATTTAAACTGAAGTGTCGAATTTTTTTTTTTTGAAAGAAAGTGAGTTGAAATTTGGATTACAACATAGAAGTGTCTGTCCATAAAGCACCATTTAGGGCATTTCGGCAAGCTCAATGTGGCACGTTACGCTTGCCCGAAAATTACTCATCCCGAGCGTGCTTTTTGTTGGTTTTTATTTAAAAACCTTACAAAAGCTACATCGGGACTGCGTTATTTTCGGGCTTGCGCCACCGCTAAAGCTTTAGGCGGCACGCGGTCGCAAGCCTTGTAACTGGCACTTTCTGACCAGACACATGATTACTAAGATACTTTCCCGACTTTATAGACGGGCACTAATTATTGTATTCCATCAAGCTTTTGCAAGCTAATAATCAAAAATTGGTTAAATCTTTGTAATGCAATGACTGTCAACTGGTTGACTTATGAGCTTTGGTGTGTTAAGAAGTTGATATATAATATTATATAATCTATCTAACATCTAACAATCTAACATCTAACAATCTAATGATCTCTTGAATGAATAATTGGTACTTTAACTGTAAAAATCCGCCCGTTATTTTCCACTACCAATTTCTGGTTACTGGAAAGAAACCGTATTCTTCGTTCCAGGTTTTTCAACCCGGTATTGGTAGAATAGGTAGATAGTTTGGGCTGCAGATTATTGGTCACTACAAGCATGTTATCTTTTACATTTATGTTGATGGTTAGTGCTTCGTGTTTGCTGGCTATGTTGTGTTTAATGGCATTCTCTATCAGAAACTGAAGACTCAGCGTTGGGATTTTGCGTTCCATTTCCCGTTCTTCAATGTCAAAATTGGTAAATAAACTGCCATCACCAAGTCTTTCCTTATGAAGCGCAATATACGAATTAATGAACTGCACTTCATCTTCAATGGTAACGAGCCTGTGGCGGCTGCTCATCAGCACATAACGATATACATCCGTAAAGTCGCCTGCAAATCTAAGGGCTTTAGCCGAATCTTCGGGAATTAAGGCCATGAGAGTGCTCAGATTGTTAAATAAAAAATGCGGGTTTAACTGATCCTGAAGGGAAAAATAATCCAATTCCATTTTCTGTCGCTTAAGGCGCTCATTTTCGAGAATGAAATCTTTGAGTGTATTGTGATAATTTAACCCGATTAGTGAAATGACATAAATGACGGTGAACATGATGTATATGGCCATTGCCGTATTGAGGGTCGCGGCGTTTGGGGCCGGCTCTAATTCGAAAATTTCTTTTGCGATAAATCTTCCGGAAATGGCCATCAGACTAAACCAAAAAAAAGAAAAAACAAAGAGACTGATAATTCTCTTCTTCATGGCCTTATACCACGGATACTTTTTAGATATGATGGCATCAAAAATGAAAATCCCTTCGCACAATATAATAATTGTTGAAGCACTGAAAGCAATTCCCCGGAGATGAAGTTTTTGACTGTTGCTTTCGCTGATCAAAAATACCAGCAGTACTGAAAATATTACTGCTGCGATCAGTTCAATAATAATTCGCCGGACGTCGAAAGTCCTGAGCTTATCTGTCGTATTTAAGTGATGCATGGTCATGACAATAGATCGCTAGATTTTAGATTCTAAGTGAATCATCCCGAATTCGGGATTGAAAAACAACCTTTTTATACTTTGATGTTTTAAATTCAACCAATTAACTGTCAGCTTATTGAAAAACTTAACGAGCTATTTTCATATAAAATATTTTGATAATATTTTATAGTGATCCCACCGCTTTCAGGTAAGCTGATCGTTGTATTTCCAAGGCGGCTTTCGCTTCCACCAGGGTTGCTGCTGCCCGTTGTCGGCCCGTTTTTGCATTAAGCAGGTCGGTGATGGTATTGATACCCGCATTGTAGCTGCTTTCTACTTCCGAAAGGGCTTCTTCGGCCTGCTCCAGGTTTTGATGGGCAATTTTGACTTTTTCTTCGGCTGTTTCCACGTCAAAGCGTTTTTGCTTTACTTCCAGACTTATTTCGTCATGGGTATCACTTAATTTCGATTCGATTTTCATTTCGTTGATGCGTGCCATCTCTAAACGGTGCTTTCGTTCTCCCCAGTGAAATACAGGGATAGACACACCCGCACCAAGTGTCAGGCTCCAGCTTCCGGGCATCAGGTCGGGCACTTCAATATAGCGGTATCCTCCATTAATGCCTATTTGTGGGAGGTATTCTCCTTTTAGTGATGACTTCTCCAAAGATGCCAATTTTCTTTGTTGCTGCAATATTTTTAGTTCAGGACGGGAAGAAAAATTTTCTCCCAAGTATGTGTTTATTGCTTTTTGAGCTGATGAGGTTGAATCTGATTTGGTTTCTGCTACCAATGGTTCATCCAGAGAACGTCCGGTAAGTCGTGCCAGATTCATCCCTGCAATGCGCATGGCGTTTTTTATTTCTACCTCTGCCAGTTGTGCTTCGTTGTATTTCACGGTTATTTTTAATAATTCACTTTTTGCCACCAATCCCTGGTCATAGCTTGCTTTTACCTGTGCTTCCAATGAATCAAGGGCTTCGGTATATTGCTTCAGCACTTTTACCTGTTCCTGGATGGCAATCAGGCTCCAAAAAGACCGGTTGGTACCATGGATGGTCTCAGCGCGAGTGAGGTTGAGGGCTTCGCGTGTAATTTCGGCATTGCTTTTGGCTATTTTATTTGCATTGCTGATTCGCCCTCCCGCATATATGGCCTGTTCGGCTGTTACGCCTCCCATATACACCTCCAAATCATTCATGCCCATCTCTATTCCGGGAAAGAAGGCATCGCTGGTACTGGTACCCGAATAATTTCCGGCATTTCCGGATTCCTGACTTTCGGCAGTTGGCAGAAAAAGCCGGGGATAGAAATGCCTTCAAAATCGGGCAGATACATAAAAGTGCCTGACGCATCAACTGCCGGAAAATATGAGGTGCGGGCCACTTTTACGGCTTCTTCGGCGTACTTTACATCCATGCGTGCCATATCCAGTGATTTGTTGTATTCGAGTGCATCACTGCGGCACTCTTCCAATGTTACTCTGGTTTGTGATGTTGCCGGCAGTATGCCGGCAATTAAACTTAATGAGATGAATATTTCTCGAAACATATGTGGTTGTTTTTTAATAGTTCGTTAGCCTTTTGTCCTATACTGGAAATCCTCGGTTGTATTTTAAACCGTCAGAATGATAAGAGGTTGGTGTACAATATGAATAATTTATCTAAACTCTATCGATTTATTGTATTACAATATTCCGTTAGGAAATTTTGCAATTAGTTTTTAATCTATTGGTTATGCTTAAATTGTATTTTATTAGAAATCCAAATTTTTCATTTCAGACGATTCATCTTAAATCTTATATCTGAAAATCTTAAGGTCTATTGTGAGTCTGAATGGTAATAATTTGGGCAAAGATACAGGTCGCCAAATGCTTTGGACCTGTTGATGCGTGGAAGTGAAAAACATGAGGGGTGAATTTGGTAAAATGATGTATGAAATGAAATTTCATGATTTATTTCCTTAAAAATAAAAATGTACTTTTGTTTTACCATTGCAGAAATCTCTTTATTTTCCTGTCTTTTCCTGTTTGGAAAATCATTGGTATTGGTGGAAATTCCTGTGCTTAGCTTGTCAGATTTAGTAAACTTTGCGTCATTGCGTCTCTCAGAATCCGTAGCTTCAGCGAAGGATTACTCTGCGTTTAAGCTTTTTTTAACGAAATATTGTATTGAGAAAGGCATTAATTATAAAATTTTAAAAGAATGAAAGTACTGGCCATTAGCGGAAGTCCACGAAAGGGTGGAAATACAGAATTGCTCATAAAAGAGGTGTTTAAATCACTTGAAGCCGCTGGGGTGGAAACAGAGATGATCCAAATTGGCGGAAAAGATGTGAATGGCTGCACCGCTTGCGGCAAATGCCGGACCGAGAAGGACGGACGGTGTCACATCAAAAACGATTTGCTGAACGAATGTATCGGAAAAATGGAGAAGGCAGATGGCATACTGCTCGGATCGCCGGTCTATTTTGCCGATATAACATCCGAGTTGAAGTCATTGATTGATGTTTCGGGCTATGCCATGCGTGGATCAGGAACCCTGCTAAAACGAAAAATAGGTGCAGGCGTTGTGGTTGCAAGGCGGGCTGGAGGGATGACTGCTTTCGACAGCATCAATCGTTTTTTTCTTATCAATGAAATGATAATTCCCGGATCTTCATACTGGAATATAGGATATGGAAAAGAAAAGGGAGATGTACTCAACGATGAAGAAGGCCTGAAAACCATGCGCACGCTCGGGGAGAACATGGCATGGTTGCTTTCTAAAGTTAAGAAATAATTATGGCTGCTGAAAAAGTCAGCAGCCCAATTTTTAATTCTTTAATTTGATTTTCTTTTTGGCATTGCCCCCAAAAGTGGATTGTTAGTTAACTGTTTAAACTCAAAGGTTTGTTTTTGCTAAGTTACAGATTATTAAATCAATAAGATTCATCTTAAATCTAATATCTAAAAATCTAACTATCTATTGAGACAAATCCTAGTTACAATTGTCTTCCCGGATAAACTTCCAGCGCCTTTCGCAATGTTTTGACAGCCAGGGTGAGATCCTCCCGGTTCAGAACATATGCAATGCGAACTTCGTTGAGGCCCTTTCCGGGTGTGCTGTAAAATCCGCTGCCGGGTGCCATCATCACAGTATTTCCTTCGTGTTCAAAATCATCCAGGATCCATTGGCAGAATTTATCCGAATCGTCCACCGGAAGTTTAACCATTGTATAAAAAGCGCCTTTGGGAAGGGGGCATACAACACCTGGAATTTTGTTGAGTTCTTCCACCAGAAAATCGCGCCGGGCAATATACTCTGTGTAAACACCGGTAAAATATTCAGGGGGCGTATCGAGCGATGCTTCACCCACAATCTGGCCCAGTCCGGGAGGACTTAATCTTGCCTGGCCGAATTTCAGCGCAGTTGAGATTAATTCTTTGTTTTTTGATACCAATGCACCAATCCTTACTCCGCATTCGCTGAAACGTTTCGACACCGAGTCGATCATGACGGCATGGTCTTTAAGCCCTTCCAAGTGCATCACCGAAATGTGCTTATGTCCGTCGTAACAAAATTCTCTATACACTTCGTCGGCGAAGAAATACAGATCGTGCTTTAGTGCCAGATCACGCATTTCTTCTAATTCACTTTTCGCATAAAGGTAACCAGTGGGATTGTTGGGATTACAAATCACAATCCCTTTGGTACGGGGGGTGATGAGTGCTTTAAAGTCGCTTACCGGGGGAAGTGCAAATTTGTTTTCGATGGTTGAGGTGACCGGCAAAATTTTGATCCCGGCCGAAATGGCGAAAGCATTATAATTGGCATAAAACGGTTCCGGAATAATGACTTCATCTCCGGGGTTCAGACAACTCAGAAAAGAGAAAGTCAGTGCTTCCGAGCCGCCGGTAGTAATGAGTATTTCTGTGTGGTCCACATCAATGCCTATCGACTGATAGTATTCGGCAAGCTTGCGCCGGTAGGTTTCATTGCCGGCAGAATGACTGTATTCAAGAACTTTATGTGTGAGATTATGCATTGCCTTCAGGGCCACTTCCGGGGTGAATATATCGGGCTGACCAATATTCAGCTGGATAACATGAATTCCTTTTTTCCTGGCTTTTTCAGCATAGGGAACCAGTTTTCGGATGGGAGAAGCCGGCATTTCGCCGCCTCGTTTCGAGATGTGTGGCATTGGAATTAATTTAGGTTTATGCAAATTTAAGCTAATAAATGAGGAATATAAATGATACTTAGCATTTTTGTAAGGTGCATAAATACAATACTCCATTATGTTTTATTAGGAACTTGTAAGTAAGCTGTTTAAATTTAAGGGTTGTTTTTATTAAGTCTTAGATCATCAATTATATAACGTTTGTCTTAAATCTTAAATCTATTAATCTAAGGATCTATTGTAAATATTTTTTCGGTATTTTTGGATCCGAAATAAAGCCAGTGCAATGTATAATAATTGAACATGGGGATTAAACAAATTTTACTGTTAGGTTTGTTTTCTGTTTTTATGGCAGGAATCACTGTTTCTGAAGCTCAGATTGTGAGTATTGACAAGCGTCGCACACGCGATCCTTCAAAAGGATTGCAGGGTGAATTCAATCTGGGTTTTAATTTTATCCACACCACCACCGATCAGAAACAATTGAATTCGCGCATCAAACTTCAATATAATGAGGGACAGAATACTTATTTGTTTTCATCTGATGTTGGGTTCAATCAGGTGGGAAGCGAGCGCAATGTCAACAATGGTGGCATGATGCTCAAATACAATTACTGGGTGCCCGAAAAAATCATTATTGCCGAGGGGTTTGTGCAATATCAGTACAACCGCATCAAAAGTCTGAAGCATCGTTACATCATAGGTGGGGGGCCTCGGTTTAATATCGCTGAGGGTGAAAAATTCTCATTTTTTATTGTGGGATATACCATTTATCTAAACGAGTTGTATGAGCATGCCGATTACGAAAAGCGGAAAAGCCTGGTTAAATTCAGTTCGATGGGCAGTTTTGACTGGAGGATCAATGATGCCGCAAATTTAAATCATACCACTTATTACGAACCCGATTATTCTGATCCTGCTGATTTCAGGGTTTGGAGTGAGACACGGCTCAATTTGAAAATATCGCAAAGGCTTAAATTTGGGCTTTTTGTGAAACTGGAATACGATAATACGGCACATCCTGATGTCGATAAATTGTTTTATACTGTGAGTAATTCATTCCAGTGGCGATTTTAATTAGTGCTTGTCTATAAAGACAGGAAAATGTTTTACAAGTGTTGTTTTTGTTGCCGCACATGAACCAAAAAACCATCTGTTGATTTTTGGGAAAAATTTTGTTATACAGCATGCATAGATAATTCCAATTATTTACCTTACACACCATGAACTCAAAATTAATTCTTGCCATCGTCCTGATTTTTTTTACTGTTGCTTCTTTTGCACAAGGCGTACGCGGTACTGTTGTTGATGAAACGGGTGATCCCCTGCCCAATGTCAGTATTTATATGCCGTCGGAGCGTGTAGGAAGCACCACCAATCTGGAAGGGGAATACGAAATTAATCTTTCCCCGGGTGAATACGATCTGGTATTCACTTCACTGGGATTCTCCCGCCGCGAATTTAAACTCACCATTCGGGCCACATGGCTCGATTTGGATGTTACGCTCAATCCACAGAGTTATCACTTGCGTGAAGTTGTGGTTAATCCCGGCGATGAAGACCCTGCTTACGGCATCATGCGTAAAGCCATCGGTATGGCTCCTTATTATTTGCGTCAAGCCGCCAGCTACTCTGCCGGGGTTTATCTGAAAGGTTCGTTCAGGATGGATAACATTCCCCGGTTGTTGCGTAAGTCAATAACTATCGAAACCAACGGCAAGGAAGTGCCCATGGTGGAAGGACGTACCTATACCATGGAGTCGCAAAACGAAATTACCTTTATTGCACCCGATACCTTTAACCATAAGGTACTTGCTTCACGCAGCTCATTTCCTGCCGGAGATGAATCCACTGCCATTGGGTTTATCAGTAGCAGTTTTTATGAACCTGCCAACGGAATGATTATTTCACCCCTGGCGCCACAGGCAATGAGGCATTACAAATTCAGGTATGAAGGATATTTCGAAGAAAACAATGTGGAGGTTAATAAAATAAAGGTCATTCCACGCCGTAAAAGTCAGCAATTGGTTTCAGGGTATGTATATATTGTTCAGGACTTATGGAACCTGCACTCTGTTGATGTGACATCCGAAATGTTTTTTGGTGATGTTCGAGTTAAGCAGGTTTTCCAGCCTGTCAGTGAAAATGTATGGTTGCCTGTTCTGCATCAGTTTGATCTGGACGTTTCCGTGATGGGGGTAAAAGCGGTGGCCGATTATACCGGATCGGTAAAATATAATAATGTGGAAATTGACGATGATTTGTCTGTTCCCGGTTTCCTGGCAGTGAATACCACGGAAGAGGATGAAGCCATTACTGAAGATGATTCTCCCGCCGAAGATATATCCGGAAGTAAAAATCAAACGGTCATTGATGAGCTGCTGTCAAAAGAGGAATTGAGTAACAGGGAAATGATGAAGCTGGCCCGGCTGATGGATAAGGAGTCAGGGAAAAAAGAAGGACCCCAATCGCTGGAGATCACCAGCACTTATGAAATGAATGTGAAATCTGATTCAGTGAAGCGCGATACTGCTTATTGGGAACGCATTCGTCCGGTACCGCTTACTTCCATTGAGCAGGAAAGTTTTTCCATGAGAGACAGTCTCACTCGTGCAGCCAAAGCCGGAACGGATACCACCAATCAAAAAAAGGAAGCCGGGATACTTAAAAAAACAGGAAATTTTCTTGTTAGAGGGCACCGGTTTTTTATGGCGGATTCTGCTGTGACGGTTCGCTATAAAGGACTGTTAGGACTTGGAAATATTGGCTTCAATCCTGTTGATGGCTGGAATTACAAACAGTCGCTTGAAATGTGGTGGAAACAGGAATCGGTGCACCAAATGTCGGTTCAGGCCGATGCATTTTACGGTTTCGCACGCGAGGCGCTGATGTGGAATGTGAATTTGTCGCAGACTTATGCTCCCATGCAGCGGGGCGCGTTTCGTTTGTCGGCCGGGGAAGCTTCTTCTGATTTCAAAAACAGTGAGTTTGCCGTAAAACCGTTTACTGATATGGTGGCATCGTTGTTTTTTAAGGAAAATTACAAGCGTTATTACAATCGGCGGCATTTGGAATTAGGCCATGGTATCGACATTGTCAACGGATTGCGCTGGGACTTGTCGGCCGGTTATCAGTGGCTTTCACCTTTGAATAACAATACCAGTTATTCTTTTTTGCGGAAGGATGAGGTGTATTATGAGAATGTCCCGCAAAACGATGACATAGGTGTGGACGCATTGGGATCAAGGAAAAGCTTAACATGGCGGACAGAGCTGTCTTACACTCCCCGTCATTTTTACCGCATTCGTAAGGGCCGCAAAATGATGGCTTATTCCAATTATCCCACTTTTTTTGCTTCAATGGAACAAGGGGTATCGGCACTGGAAAGCAATTCCGATTACCTGCTGCTCGAAGGAGGGGTTCGGCATGAAAAAGAAGCTGATTTCTTTCCTGCCCTGTCATGGGCTGCAGGTGGAGGCTGGTTTGTCCGCAATAATAAAATGCATTTTTCGCAGTATAAGCATTTCAATGCATCAAAAATTCCTGTCAGGTTAACCGGTAGGCCAGCGTTCAACCTCATCGACGATTATGCTGCATCTACAAATGACTGGTATGTTGACGGGCATATAAAATATTCTTCTCCTTATCTTTTATTAAAGAATTTGCCTTTGCTGAGCAATCGTTTGTGGCAGGAATCCCTGCATCTGGATTATTTACATACACCCCTGATTCGAAATTATCTGCAAGCGGGTTATTCCATTGACGGCATCTTTTTTATGGGAAGCATCGGTGTTTTTGCCGGCTTTGAAGATGGGGAATACAGTGATTGGGGAGTTAGGGCTGTACTTGAATTTTAGGGAGCGTTCAGGTGCATTTATATTTGCAGGAATGGAGATTTTTTTTCGGCAAATGGGTAGTGTGCTTTGGATACTCAGGCTAAGTCAAAACTATAACTATAATTAATTACCCCCTGTCAGTCAATAAATTTCAAAAAAACTTCTTCATTTACCGTGCAAATGGTTTTAGAATGCCTTAACTTTGATTATAGTTAGAGTTTGATGTTCTAATTATCTGTTTTTTAATGGGTTTTGCATTGTATTTCTAACGCCTAATTACCCTTATTTTTTAATTAGTTTTTATTTATTATGAACATTTTTGTAGCAAAACTCAGTTCACGCACCACAAGTGAAGAACTAGAGCAAATGTTTGGCGATTTCGGTGAGGTTACTTCAGCTAAAGTAATTATGGATCGTGAAACAGGTCATTCAAAGCGTTTCGGCTTTGTAGAAATGCCCAACGACGATGATGCTATGACAGCCATCGAAAGTTTGGACGACAAAGAACTTGACGGTAGTCGTATTGTTGTTAAACAAGCACGTCCCCGCGAAGAAGCAGGGGCACGTGGTGGTGGCGGCGGACGTGCTTCCCGCGGAAACCGTTATTAAAGCACAAAAAAACACAGGGACACCAATGGCGTGTCCCTGTGTTTTTTTAACCTACGGGTTAATATTAATTCGAATTTGTTTCAATTTCCGCTTCAATATCCTCATCTCACTTCCTTCAGCCGCATTTCCGGATTCCGGGCATTTTCCTCCAGTTGGCTGAAGTAATAATCCCTGAATGAAACAATGTTTCGCTCACAGCGACGATTTCATGTCCTTTTGTTAAAAGGCTTTGCTGCCCGCGATGAGTTCATGCACCCTTTTAATAGGGTCTGCGTCAAACACCCATGGAATGATGCATAAACGCGTTATTAATATTAAGATGATGATAAATTGTACTGGTAAAATGAAGTGTTCCTACATTTTTGATATATTTGATTTTGAAACCGGAAGATTTAGCAACCAAACAAAATGGATAAAAAAACGACATATAAGAAACCGGAACGGCAAATTCAAATTCTTAATAAGAAGGAGGAAGAAATATTCAACCAGCTTATTAAAAATTCATTCGATATGATCGTGTTGCTGGATTCTAAAGGAATTCAGCGGTATGTCAGTGAATCATGTGAGAGGATTTTGGGATACAAACCCCAGGAGTTAATCAACATCCCGGTTATTGAAACAATGATTCATCCGGATGATCAGGATAAGACAATGGCAGGTCTGAATGATATTCTGAAAAAATCCACCAATGGAGGGGTGCATTACCGGCATCGGCATAAAAATGGAAATTGGGTATATCTGGAAGCATTTGGCACCAATCAAATTGATAATCCTTTAATTAATTCGGTGATCCTGAACGTTCGGGATATTACAAGTCGTAAAAAAGTGGAAAATGATTTAATTGAAAGTAAAGCCCGATTGGCTGAAGCCATTTCCAGTAAAGACAGCTTGTTCTCAATTATCGGGCACGACCTGAAGAGTCCTTTCCATAGTATTCTAGGATTTAGTCAAATGCTTATTGAAAGGATCATCAGTAAGGACTTTAATGGCATTGAAGAGTATGCCAAAATTATTAATGATTCTTCGAACAGGGCTATGAACCTGTTGGAAAATTTGTTGCAATGGTCACAGTCACAATCAGGAAGAATAGAATTTAATCCCGAAAGACTGGATATTGCAACCATAATAGGTGAAGTGATGGATTTATTATACGATTCAGCTCAACAAAAATCCGTGCTTATTTCAACAAAAGTATTTCAACATATTCCTGTGGTGGCCGACAAAACAATGCTGAGAACCATTTTAAGAAATCTCATATCGAATGCTGTAAAATTCAGCAATTCCGGAGATGAAATTATTATTAACACAGAGCAAAAGAAAAGGGAATTGATTGTATCTGTGACTGATAAAGGGGTGGGAATGAATAAAGAGACCATGGATAAATTGTTCCGGATGGATTCAATTTGTTCAAAGCCAAGCACAAATAATGAAACCGGAACGGGATTGGGATTATTGCTTTGCAAGGACTTCATCGAAAAACATGAAGGGAAGATTTGGGCCGAAAACAATGTTCCCAAAGGATGTATCTTTCATTTTTCATTGCCTGTTCAATAATGTAGGTGGACAAGCTATGGCGTGTCTACTACATAATTCACCATAAAAACCACATTATTGCCACATTATTCCCCCAACAATTTCCATCCATAACAAAAGGTCGGTTAGTTTTTTATATTTTTGCAGCCTCTATTGAGCCACTGAAAATACAGAAAGTTACTTTTATTATGGAAATAGCAAGCAAATACAGTCCGGCCGAAACGGAAGGGAAATGGTACAGTTACTGGATGGAACAGGAATTCTTTAAATCTGTTCCCGACGAACGCGAACCTTACACAATGGTGATCCCTCCTCCCAATGTAACCGGGGTGTTGCATATGGGTCACATGCTCAACATCACCATTCAGGATATCTTGGTACGGCGCGCTCGCATGCAGGGCAAAAATGCATGCTGGGTGCCGGGTACCGATCATGCTTCAATTGCCACCGAAGCCAAAGTGGTTAATAAACTTCGCGAAGAAGGCATTTCCAAATTTTCCCT
>JBEPWN010000022.1:0-15525 GCA_041642395.1 Marinilabilia sp.
GGCTATTTTCGCCAACGGAGTTTCCGCGACGACATCATCCAAAAATTTCAGCTCGGCTATTCTCCTGATTCAAAAGATGCATTAACCCGTGAAGCTTTACGACAAGGGTATAAACTGGATTTTCTTGAAAAGACGGGGCTTACCATCGTTCGTGACGATTATAAAGCCGACCGCTTTAGGGGCCGCGTTATTTTTCCCATTCACAGTCTGGCCGGAAAAGTAATTGGCTTTGGCGGCCGTGTGCTGCGCACCGATACCAAAACAGCCAAATATCTGAACTCTCCTGAATCGGAAATTTATCATAAAAGTCGTGTCCTCTATGGCCTGTACCAGGCACGACAGGAAATATCCCGACAGGATTTGTGTATTCTGGTTGAAGGATATACCGATGTTCTCTCATTTCATCAGTCAGGCATCAGCAATGTGGTGGCTTCATCGGGAACTGCCCTCACGACCGACCAAATAAGGCTGATCTCCCGGTTCTCCAAAAATCTGACAATTATTTTCGATGGAGATGCAGCCGGCATTAAAGCATCGTTGCGTGGCATAGATCTGGTACTCGAAGAAGGACTTAATGTAAAAGTTCTTTTGCTGCCCGACGGAGAAGACCCCGACTCCTTTGCCAAAAAACTTGGTGGAGAAAAATTACGCGAACATATAAAAAAGAACGAGACCGATTTCATCCGTTTCAAAACCGGTTTACTAATGGAAGAATCAAAAGATGATCCCATTGGCCGGGCACGTTTGATACAGGATATTGTGCGCACTATTTCTGTCATTCCGGATTCCATTACCCGCATAGAATATGTAAAGGATTGCAGCAGTCTGATGAAAGTTGAAGAACAGGTGTTGTATATGGAAATAGGAAAACTGCGCCGCAAAAGAACCGAAGAGGAATCAACCAAAAGATATTATAACAACCAGCAACCGGAAGTTGTGCAACCACAACCAGTGAACCCGGCGATGACCCGGACGGCAACAGCTTCGACAAATCCCTATGAGACAGAAGAGCGCGAAATATTACGATTTTTACTGAAATACGGAGATTCCTCATTGGGAGAGTTTGAATTTGACAACGGTACCCGTGAGATTACAGTCGGCGAGTATATTGTTTCGGAATTACAGCAAGACGATCTGGAAAGCACTGACCCACTGTATAACCAGATCATGCAGCTATATGAAGAAAACTACCAAAACATTGAATTTAAACCATCCCGCTTTTTTGTCTCCAGTTCTGACACCAAAATAAGCAGTCTGGCCACCGATCTGATTGCCCGGGAATATCCCCTGAGTCGCATCCATTCTAAAAACGCAGAATTAATCACAGAACGCGACCGCCTGGAAGAACTTGTGCCCAAAGTGGTGACCGAATTAAAATGGAAAAAGGTAAAAGTACTGCTTGAAGAAAAACGTCAACAACTCAAGAAAGCAGAAGAGGAAGGGAATCAGGAGGTTTTTATGGAACTATTGAAAGAACTGAATAATCTCCAACAGGCCTTTATTTTTATTTCCAAAACCCTTGGAGAACGCACTGTTGTATAAAATAAGCAAAAGCACATATATTATTCCGGATCAAGGGAAACTTCGGGGATTATCAAATAAGAACATTTTATGAAAACATTTACCCATAACGACCAGACATTTATAGACGCAGTCATTGCCCGTTGCGAAATTTGTTTTGCAGGCGTAGTGGATGAAGAGGGCCTTCCCTATGTGGTCCCCATGAATTTTGGGTATCACAATGGAATTTTTTATCTTCACAGCGCTCCAGAAGGTCGTATTATCAGGGCATTGGAAATAAAAAATCACATTTGCCTGACATTCAACGAAGGACAGGAACTGGCTTTTCAACATCCCAAAGTGGCCTGTAGCTACCGGATGAAAGCAAAAAGCATTGTTGCCGAAGGAAAAGTTACTTTTGTTGAGGACATGGATGAGAAACGCCTGGCCCTCAATTACACAATGGGCCAATACAGCGACAAGCATTTTGAATACAGCGAACCTGCCGTGCGCAATGTTAAAATATGGCGCATTGATGTGAATAACATAGTATGTAAAGAATTTGGGGCACCTCATGACGCCTACAAACGATAATTCATGGTACTAAACTATATCTGGATTGCATTTTTCATGATCGCCTTTGTGGTGGCATTGATCAAGCTCATTTTCTTTCAGGATCTGGAAGTATTTTCGAATTTGATGAATGCCACTTTCGAATATGCAAAGACAGGATTTGAAATATCACTCGGTCTTACCGGTGTTCTCACCCTGTGGCTTGGTTTGATGCGAATTGGTGAAAAAGGAGGCATGGTAAATGCGATGACCCGTATTATAGGTCCGTTTTTCCGCCGTATATTTCCGACACTTCCAAAGGATCATCCCGCCTATGGATCTATGATGATGAATATTGCAGCCAACATGCTGGGGCTCGACAACGCCGCAACACCCATGGGGCTGAAAGCCATGAAAGAATTACATACGGCCAATGACAAAAAAGACACAGCATCCAATGCCCAGATTATGTTTCTGGTGCTCAATACCTCGGGGCTAACAATCATTCCGGTTTCCATAATGGTTTACCGGGCCGAGCTGGGTGCAGTAAATCCGGCTGATATCTTTCTTCCCATTTTGCTGGCCACTTTTTTCAGCACCATTGTGGGTTTAATTACGGTTGCCATTTTTCAGAGAATAAATCTTTTCGACAAAGTTATCCTCGCTTATTTAGGTGGACTTAGTCTTTTTATCGGGGCTATGATCTATGGTTTATCATTGCTTGACAAGGAAGAAATTCGAATCGTTTCGCTTTTAGCAGCCAATATTATCCTGTTTTCCATCATTATCACCTTCATTCTTATGGCAGCCATAAAAAAGGTGAACGTTTATGATGCATTTATCGAGGGAGCCAAAGATGGTTTCTTTATCGCAATCAAAATCATCCCTTACCTGGTTGCCATACTGGTAGGCATTGGAGTATTCAGGGCAGCCGGCGCCATGGAAATATTAATTGGGGGTATAGAGTGGCTGGTTATTGCTGCAGGGCTGGATACTGATTTTGTAGGAGCATTACCCACCGCAATGATGAAACCCCTGAGTGGAAGCGGAGCACGTGGAATGATGGTGGATGCCATGAGCCTTCATGGTGCCGACTCATTTGTAGGCCGTATAGCCAGCACAGTTCAGGGTTCCACTGATACTACTTTTTATGTCATTGCCGTTTATTTTGGATCAGTAGGAATCCGGAATACACGACATGCTGTTACCTGCGGATTAATCGCTGACTTTGCCGGTATTATTGCTGCAATTTTGCTTGGGTATCTCTTTTTTGGCTAATCAGACAGGCTTATGCCTGATAAAATCAAATACCCGGTTCAGCAAAGAAATCAAAAACTTCCTGCATGATCACAAGGTTTCTAAACATTAGGATCCCTGCTCTTCTGGGCCAAGAGACCCAGGTGATTTGTGAATTCCTCTGTGGTAATAATATTGGAAAAATCAGTCTCTATCAAATGTGAAGTCATTACTGACTCGTCTACACGATGCTCTATCGGGGGGCCCATTTCTTCGGATTCCGGTTTTTTAGACCAGTCAATGATCAACAATTTTCCGCCGGGCTTTAATACCCGCTTAATTTCCCGCAATAAAATATATGGTTTGTTCAACTCATGGTACAAATTGATCATCCATACCAGATCCGCGAATTCATCAGGCAGCGGAAGTTTGTTTTCTTCCATAAGATGCGGAGTAATATTGCTGTATTTGCCCAGATTATTTGACATTTCATCAACCATAACAGGCTCTATATCGAAAGCCTCAACATGAGCTCCGGGAGCATAATTGGACAGTGCTGCTGTAATAAATGCAGTTCCCGCACCAATATCCACAATTTTGTGCGGCGATTTGATGTTGATAAATTCCCATATCTTCTGCGGATCAAGAACATTCAATCGTTCAGGGTTATTGAGAATCTCCCTTTTTTGCGGATCAAATTTTTTATCTACCATAATATGATCTAAAATTATCTTAATGAGCATTTATAATATCTGCGAAATGCTTAATGCATGCACGAAACATCCAAACTGCAATAGACCGTTAGATTTTCAGATATAAGATTTAAGTTGAAACGTATCCCGAAACTTCGGGATTGGATATCTTCATTTGAATATAAAAAACATTTTAAATATAAACATCTAATTAAAAGACTATTATAAAAGCTTGACGGTCTATTTAAACTAAAAATAACGGCTTAATCAAAACAATAAATTTCATCCATTTACAATACTCCGTTAATATTTTTCAAAAAATTGCAAGTCAATTGTTTAGAGCCAAAGGTTGTTTTTAAACAGTTACAGATTATCAAACTCATAAGATTCATCTTTTATCTTATAATCTAACTAAAAAATAAATCACTTAAAACAGTTGCTTACACAATTATGTTCGTGGTTTGGGTATATCGCAAAAGGGCTATCAAACTTCCCTTTCAGCTATGAGCTTCGAGCTACTGCTTTCTTCCCTCGCAACTCATAGATCTGACGGCCAATTGCTTTTATGTATGACCATTCAATTATTTAAACTCAACCATGGTGCGAATTCTCTTACAAAAATAATGAATCTATTCATACCGATGGATTTTTAAGCACAAATCTACATTCTTGTTATGCCATCAATCCGAGAATCATTTAATATAACACCCATTGAGTGATCCCGTTCAACGATCCGGATCCCTTACACCTTAGCTGATGAATAATACCGAAACAGAACCTTCGGATAATAATTGCAATAATCTTTTTCCACCCTCCTTCCCTTTACCTTGTCGCTTAAAATTACTATATTAGACTCACACGAACATTAAAAAAAATTGATTATGCACGAAGACGATAAAAAATCAAAAAAGAAGAAAAATACAGGAGCATGGACTATAGGATGGGGATGGCTCATCGTTGTTCCCACGCTGACATTTCTTTCTTGGGCTACACGAAAGGGACTTAAAGATGCACTTGAGGAAGAGCATTATTCACCAATGGAGATTTTAAAAGCCCGTTATGTAAAGGGTGAAATCGACCGTGATGAATATGAAGAAAAATTAAAAGACATTCTTGCATCCTGAGCATAAGAAAAAAATACATGCAACAATAGTCCATACAAGCAAATGTTAATGATTCGCTGGCATTATGCACCTTTATTATTGATGAAGACATCACCACTCCAGGGCAGCTTTTACCCAAAGCTTGCCCTGTGTTTTTGTAGGCAACATCCCCCAGTTGATTGTTTATCCCTCGTCCAATCCCCATCCATTTATTCTGTATCCATGTCATGATCAGGAAGCGTAAAATAGAAAACGGACCCTTTCCCTTCTTCACTTTCAACCCGGATTTTGCCACCGTGGGTTTCGACGAATTCTTTACAAAGTACCAGGCCGAGTCCTGTCCCCTGTTCATTCAGGGTACCACTGGTTGTATAGCTTTTGTCAATGCGGAATAACTCATCGACATTGGATTGGGATATTCCTATTCCGGAATCAGTTACCGAAACAACCACCTCATTAGCATCCTTCTCTGCCGAGATAATGATATTACCCCCTGGTTCGGTAAATTTAATCGCATTTGAGATCAAATTTCTCAGAATGGTACTAAGCATGGACTGGTCAGCAAATACAACGATACCGGAAGGTAATTTTTTACTTATTTCAATTGACTTTTGTTTGGCAATGTCTGCAAAAAGAATCTCCACATCTTTGATAATATGCTCAATATCAAAAGATACAGGATTATAATCCACCCTCCCTGTTTGAGAACGAGCCCATTCCATCAGGTTCATCAGCAAATCCATTGCCGTACCGGCTGATTGGCGGATAATCTCAGCATATTTTAAATTTTCCGAGTAGTCCTTTTCTTTGATCTGATCGATGAGAATATTACTAAATCCCAGAATTGAATTGAACGGACTTCTCAGGTCATGAGCAATAATGGAAAAGAATTTATCCTTGGTTGCATTCAATATTTGAAGTTCTTTGTTTTTATTTTTGATCTCTTCTTCTGCCTTTTTACGGTCCGAAATCTCTATCCTTAGCCTTTGAGTCGCATGAGCCAACTCGTCAGCCTGCATTTCTGCTTCAAGCCGAAGTTTGGTTTGTTGCATCTGCAGCGCATAATTACGAAGTATAACAATATGCTTTTCTACAATATCTTTATGGATACCCTTTTCTGCACTTCCGGCAGGTAGATTTTCTCCAATAAAAGCCCGGTATGCATTTTCCATCAAAAAAACCTTGGCGCCCGCACCCAGTAATTTATAGCAAACATAAGCCTGTTGCCAGTAAACATAGGCAAGCCGTTCGTTCCCGTACTCCATCCAAAACCCATATGCACGTTCATTGGCAAGCGCCTCCCATTGCAAAAAATTGCCTGACTGTGCACCTTCCAAAGCTTTATCATAAAGACTTATGGCTTCAACCATGCGTCCATCCATTCTGGCCATTTCGGCAGCAGCCAGGTGATACTTATGCCCAAAATTGTCGGGCCCGTTTTCTGCCCATAGATAAAGTTTTTTCAGAATAGCATCAAGTTCAAAGCGCCATTTGAGTTGTTGATCTGAATCTGCCTTTGAATAAAGACCAGTAAGGATGAGAAATCGTGTAAATACATGTTCGGGCCATGGCAAAAGGCCCTGAGTGCCTACAGTGTATATCAGAGGTTCTGTTTTATCAGACAAACTAAGTGCATCTTCATCTTTCCCCGATACAAGCAAAACAAAAGTTTTGAGAACATTATAGATACATTTTACCTGAATATTTTGATGCTCCTCTATCCTTTGAAGAAATGCTTCATCCGACCAGCGAATACTTCCTTCAAAAGAAGAACTTTCTTCCGCCAATATTCCGAAGATATTAAGCCCTCCTTCCAAAATATCAATCGCCCATTGATTGAGACGGGTACGGCTAAAATCCAGCGAGTGTTGTGTTTCCTTAATAAGTCCGGACAGGGGCACGCCCTGATAAAACCGGCAATACATATTATGACCAAATGCATACGCGGCATACTGCAAATTCCCGGAACGCAGTCCAATTTGATATGCATCAGTATAATCCTGAGTACTGTAACGAAGATGTTTAAACCAATGACGATTAGAACTTCCGATCATCAGATAAAAAATGCTTTGATCAGATGGCGAGCGAAAAATACTACTCATAAGATGGGTCGCTACTTCACTAAAGGCTTTGGCGATAGAAAAGTCATCATCAACCCAACCAATCAGACCACCAAATGCTGTATGACTATAGCCAACCTGCGGAATATTCCCATACCGCAAAGTCAGATTTACCACCTTCGGTACAATTACGCTCCAGAGCTTTTGATGCGAACGATAACAAGGAGGCCCCATCGTGATCAGAATTCTTGATGCCATCAGCATTTCGGAATTTTTCATGATGGGCAAATCAGCCAATGAAATAATCTTTCGATTTTCCAATTTCTTTTTTACAAGGCCTATTTCCTTATCCCGCGCAGCTTCAAAATTATCATCGGGCAATGTAATTCCCAGGGCCGACAGTGCCTGTTGACCAGCCTCGATGGCTTCGGGGTATCTGGACAACAGGGTATAGTGAACAATGAAAATATTCAATGCCTGTGCCTTTTCCACTGCGGAGTCTGAATGGGATACCGCTTCAGCAATACTCCTTTCAGCTTCATGACGATCGCCTTCCAGAAATTCACAGACTGCCCGTTCCTTGTAATAATTGAGAATCAAATCGTGTTGATTCATCCATAGATCATGGGAAAAACCGGGTTTTTCGATAAACCGTGCTGCTGCATGATAAAAACCAAGTGCAGAAAGATATGCCGTGCCCGTATAAGCTTTGCGGGCCGCAACCAAATTCAGTTCAACCACTTTCATTTGTTCGGAAACATCATCTATCAAATGACTTCCAGCATTAAGATCATTCATCACTTCGAACAATCTTTCATCCAGTTGATCAGGATGAAGCCTGGCCAGCAAGAGTCTGCCTATTTTTAACTGAATTCCGGGAAGCTCATCAGAATCAATCAGGCTAAAGGCAGCTTGCTGCACCTTGTCGTGCAAAAAAGCAAATGTTTTCGGTATATGATTATCCTCTGAATATCTGGCATTAGCTATATTATTATTTGGTAAAAGCAACGTTTTAGCCCGGTTTCCCCAAAGCAGAGTCAAACATTCTTCTGAAGAACGATCACTAATAATGCAGAGAGTTTCCAGTTCGAAGCGATTACCCAAACAAGCAGCCAGAAAGAACAGATTTCGACTTTCAGGATCAAGCCGCCGAAGTTTCATCGCGAATAATTCAACTACATTATCAGGCAAATCGACCTCCTGAGTCAGATCTTTTCTCCAACTCCAAACTTTTGCTGTATTATCAAACCGGATTATATCAAATTCAGAAAGATAATTCAGAAAGGATCGAACAAAAAAAGGATTCCCTTCTGTTTTTTGATAAATAATTGCAGAAAGCTCTTTTGCATCAATTGCAGAAGGACTCAATGAATCAAACACAATTTTTTGAACATCTTCTGCTGAAATATTTTTAACATGCAGCTCCTCAATAGAAATATTGCGCCTTCGCATATCAATAATCGCAGAGTTGAAAAGATGTGCAGATTGAATTTCATTGCTGCGGTATGACACGATGACCAACATGTATCGGAGAGTATTTCCCACCTGCAATTGTCTGAGAAGTTCACATGATGCTGAATCAGCCCATTGCCAGTCATCGAGAAACAATACCAACGGATGTTCGGGGCGGCAAACGACCTTTAGGAAATTTTGAAAAACATCGGCGAAACGGTGTCTGGCCTCCTGAGGACTAGTATCTCCCACAGGCGGTTGAGGACCAAGAAAAGATTCAAATTCAGGCACGAAATCAATTAAAACCTGCCCCAGACCACCAACAGATTGAAGTATATCTTCTTTAAACTGTAAATGATGTGATTCATCCTCAAAATGCAGTTTCTGGCACAATTCTGACATTGCCTGTCGAAATGCCGAATAAGGTATATTCTGTTGAAACTGCTCAAACTTACCACTAACAAAAAATCCGTTTCTTTCTTTAACCGGAGTCTGAAGTTCCTGAACCAACGCCGTTTTACCTACCCCAGAGGAACCGGGAATCAACAATAACTCACCATAACCTCCACTGATGTGTTCAAATAAGTCCAACAACCATTTTATTTCATTGTCACGCCCATAAAGTTCTGTCGGAATGATCAGTTTATCCATTTTATCCATTTTCCAGTAATTGCTTCACCAAAAAAATCATTCTTTTCAATAATCTGCAGGGGAATGTCATCAAAAGTGTGATTGCAATGAGATTTCAATCTTCTTTATCTGTCGATGATTCAAATTATCACCCTCACATGATGAAGCTTTTTGGTTGGAAACATAATTTCTATTGGTTTTTACGCACTGAATAAAAAAACGTTGCCTCATTATCCTTGTCTTTAAATAATTCGCAGGTAACCTGAAAGAGTAAGAGATTGCTTCACTTCGTTACCAATGAAATTTTTGTAACAAACAAAAATTCAAATCATTGATATTTGGCCCCAATTCGGGGACCGAGTCATTTGCCAACTTACCCGGTCGATAACCCGGGGTTATTTAAGTTTTGCTCCCTTCGGGGATGTGCCAGTTCTGTCATTGACGCATTATGCCCCAGTTATTTGAGGTGGTCACTACCAATGGCTGATAAAGTGGATGATTTGTGGTAGGAGCGGGGATAATTATCATCATTTCCTGAAACCCATACGAAGAAAATTTCCTCTCCTTTTGTAGTTAAGTCCAACACAATC
Source organism: Marinilabilia sp. (assembly GCA_041642395.1). Classification (GTDB taxonomy): domain Bacteria; phylum Bacteroidota; class Bacteroidia; order Bacteroidales; family Marinilabiliaceae; genus Marinilabilia. The sequence continues at coordinate 9,816 of JBEPWN010000022.1, forward strand.
AAAACTGACAAAACCTTATTGGGTTCATTTCAAATTCAAAAATAATTTTTTCTCCCTCGCCTATGTTAATTCACCATTAACTGCCATCCGGAATAATTAACGCTTAATTAAGACCGGCTTAAAATACACGCAATGGTATAGCCCTTCTTTTGTAATGTCAAAAACAAACGACAAACAAAAAACCAAAAAACAAGAAGACAATGAAAAATCAATTTATGTTTTTAAGCATGCTCCTCGGATTTGGAGTAGCGATTTCCTTCACTTCATGTGATGATAATGATGACAACGGAACAGATCCAATCGAAGAAACAGGAAATGTTCTGGTGACCGAAAACATTACAGAAAATACAACATGGACCAGTGATAAAGTTTATCAATTGGGTGGACGTATTGCTGTAGAAGCCAGTGCTACTCTTACTATTGAGCCGGGTACTATTATTAAAGGAGAAGCCGGTACCGGTCCAAATGCAACAGCTTTGCTAGTTGCACGCGATGCCAACATCATGGCTGAAGGAACTGCTGATGCTCCTATTATTTTCACCTCTGTGGCCGATGAAATTTCACCTGCCGATATTACTGCAGGTAAATTTGCGAGTCCCAACCTCGACTCCGATATCAATGGACTATGGGGAGGTGTAATTGTTTTGGGTAATGCCCGGATCTCTGCCTCCAATGATGCAGGAGACGTTTCCGAAGTGCAGATTGAAGGTGTTCCTACTTCTGACTCCAACGGCCTTTATGGTGGTAGCGATGATGAGGATAATTCAGGAGTACTGAAATACATTTCTATTCGTCATGGTGGAAGCAACATCGGTGCAGGAAATGAAATCAATGGTCTGACTCTTGGTGGTGTTGGTTCCGGTACTGTAATAGAAAATGTTGAAATTGTAGCCAACCAGGATGACGGAATTGAGTGGTTTGGTGGTACTGTAAGCATTAAAAATGCTGTTGTCTGGAATGTAGGTGACGATGCCATCGATGCTGACCAGTCATGGACAGGGACCCTTGATAATTTTGTGGTAATTACTCCTTCCGATCATAACTTTGAACTTGACGGACCTGAGGGTTCGCAGGATTTTGGGCCATATACAATTAAAAACGGGCTGGTTATTGCAAATAGTGAAGACAGAAGCTCCTCGGATTTAATTAATACCGATGACAATACCAGCGTCCACTTCGACAACATCTTTTTTACTGCCATTGCAGAAGGTCAGAAAATTAACAGAGTTGTACATGAGGTTGGAGATGTAGAATTTGCCAATATTATTTTCGATGTGAATGAAGCTGATCTCGCTTCTCATGTAAATGGCGATGTACCAGCCGGGGTAACTGCCGGATCTTCACCTGCCACAGCTGTCAACACCTCTGTTTTTGGATGGACCTGGGCTGCTGAAGCTGGAGTTATTTCTTTTTAATCTTTTCAAAATCAGGAAATAAAGAATAGTTTAAAATGAACCAGAGGAACAGACATGCAAAAAAAGCATGCCTGTTCCTCTGCATTTTGCAAAAAACAAACGGACGAACAAACGGATGAATAAAATGAGAAATTTAGTAATTGTTATCTTATCCCTGATATCAACGATTGCTTATTCACAAAAAGGAACCATAAGAGGTACTGTCTATGACGGCTCCACAGGTGAAACACTTGTGGGAGTAAGTGTTGTTATCAAAGACACCTACAATGGAACAGCCACCGACCTTGATGGTAAATTTGTACTTTCGACAGAGCCCGGAGTTTACGATCTTCAATTGTCGTTTATCTCTTTCCAGTCATTGACAGTGGAGGGAGTGGAAGTAAAAGCGAATGATGTAACGGTGCTGAACAACCTCGAGTTGGGGGAAAGCACCGTTGAGCTCGAGGATGTTGTAGTGACTGCCAGGGCGATAAGGAATACAGAAGCAGCTCTTCAGACCATGAAGGCCAAATCGACGGTGATGCTTGATGGAATTTCTGCTGCTAAAATGGAACTGATTGGTGACGCTACCGCTGTGGAAGCCGCCAAAAGGGTAACGGGTGTTACCATTGAAGACGGAAAGTATGTTTATGTGCGAGGACTGGGAGACCGGTACTCCAAGACTACGCTGAATGGGGTTGATATTCCAGGCCTGGATCCCGACCGGAACAGTCTTCAGATGGATATATTTCCCACTAATCTTATTGACAATATGATGGTTAGTAAGAACTTTACTGCTGATATGCCGGCCGATTTTACTGGTGGTCTGCTCAATGTAACGACCAAGGATTTTCCGGATAAAAAGGTATTTAACGTTTCGGCAGGTACTGCTTTTAATCCTGATGTGCATTTCAATGATAATTTTCTTTCCTATGATGGAGGAAATACAGATTTCCTGGGATTTGATGACGGTACCCGTGCGCTTCCTAACCGTGCAAGGCAGTCCAACATACCCACGCCCATTAGTGGAGCATCTCAGGATGAGGTAGTCGATTTCATCCAGAGTTTTGATCCACAATTGGCTGCCAAAGAACAAACCAGTTTAATAGATTACAGTCTCGGGTTTTCTTTGGGAAACCAGATCGACCTGAATGCTGATTCTGAAAAAGCCCCGAAACTGGGATACATCTTTTCCCTTTCTTATAAATCGGAATACGATTTTGACAACAATGTTCAATACGGTGAATATCAAAAGCGTATTGCTCCTGATGCTTATGAGATGCGTTATGCCACCCGGCAGAATGGAGAAATGGGTGAGCGCAATGTTTTGGTGGGACTGCTTGGAGGGATTGCTTATAAAACCAACTTCACGAAGTATCGGTTTACCGCCATGCACCTTCAAAATGGCCAAAGCCGGGCTGCAAAATTTAATATTGATAATGATGCATCTGCTGTAGGGCAGTCGGGGTATTATGCCGAATCTGACAACCTGGAATATAACCAGCGCTCATTGACCAATTTTCTTTTGAGTGGCACCTATGTGTTTCAGGAATCAGGCTGGGAAATTGACTGGAGACTTTCGCCCACTTTTTCCTCATCTGAAGATCCCGATATACGTAAAACTGCCTTTACCTTCCGCTCTGATGATGATGTAACGTTTAATGCAGGTGCCGGAGGAAATCCTGCCCGAATCTGGAGAGAGCTGAATGAGATTAATGCCACTGCCAAATTTGATGTTTCCAAAGATTATACTTTTAAAGGTGAAGATGCGAAATTAAAATTTGGTGCAAGTCACAATTACAAGCAGCGGGATTATGAAATCCTCTTCTTCGATGTTCAGTTTTTTGGCGGCCAGTCGTGGGACGAGCCTGATGCTTCAAAGGTTCTAAACCCCGAAAACCTTTATCCCAACAAACCCAACACCATTTATTATCAGTCGGGCAATAATGATCCCAACCCCAATGCTTATGAATCGAATGTTCATAATACGGCTGCTTATATTTCCAATGAGTTTTCTCTTTTTGAAGGATTTAAAACCATTCTCGGGGTTCGCATGGAGAATTTTGTGCAACGCCATACCGGCCGCGATCAGAGTTATGCCAGCGGAGATAAACGCAACGGACGAAATATTGACAACGATAAAGTATTGGAATCACTCGATTTCTTTCCATCGGTTAACCTGATTTATGCCCTTTCCGATCAACAAAATCTGCGTGCATCCTATTCGCGAACCATTGCTCGTCCATCGTTTAAAGAATTGTCTTTTGCTCAGATTCTAGACCCCATCAGTAACCGGATTTTCAACGGTAGCTTGTTTCCCTATTCCGACTGGGACGGAAACCTGGTGGAGACCCGCATTGACAATATGGACTTGCGCTGGGAATTGTTTGGAGACAGAGCTCAAAATGTTTCGGCAAGTGTGTTCTACAAGCAGTTTGACGCACCAATCGAATTGGTGCGTATCCCCGAACAGCAAACCAGTACCGAGTATCAACCCCGGAATGTGGGAGACGGCGCTTTGTACGGGTTTGAATTTGAGTTTAGCAAAAATCTGGACTTTGTATCGCCTGTGCTGAAATATTTCAATATCAACAGTAATGTAACGTTGGTGAAATCGAAAATTGAAATGACTGATGCGGAGTATAACTCCCGTAAAACGTATGAAAAAACAGGGGAGACCATTGACAACACCCGTGAAATGGCAGGTCAGTCTCCTTATGTTGTTAATGCGGGCTTTACTTACAATAATTATGAATCGGGTCTGGCTGCCGGTTTGTTTTATAACGTGAAAGGCGAAACGCTGTCAATCGTAGGAGCAGGCTTGTTTCCGGACATTTACATTGAGCCTTTCCATAGTTTGAATTTAAGTGTCAACAAAAAATTCGGTGAAGACCAGAATACCAAAATAGATTTTAAGATATCCAATGTTTTGGATCAAAAGCATGAGAGCTATTATCAATCGTTCGAAGCAAAAAAGCAGGCCTACAACATTTTTAATCCTGGCCGTACCTTAAGTATTGGATTAAGTTACAAGTTTTAAATGCATCACATATAGCATAAAGACCTCCGTTTGTTGAAGTCGGGAGAGGCCTGTCGGAGAAGTCCGCGGGCCTTTCCTTTTTTCTGGCTTTTCAGACTGAGGGTTCACATTTCTCTCAGGCCTGACTGCCTGAGTTCACCAGGCCTGACTGCCTGAGTTCCCAGGCCTGACTGCCTGAGTTAATTATTACGCCCCGTTGGGGCTGTATGGTAAAGTAAAGCCCCAACGGGGCGCGATAATTAGCAATGGTCGCAAGGCCATTGTTTTCGTGGCGTGTTTTAAATTAATCCCATACATAACGTTCGTCATACTCCATGTTATAGGCTTTCAGAAAGCCGCGGTATTCATCCTTAAAAGTTCTTTTTTTATGATGTTCTTCCTGATTTAAAATATACCTTCGAACAACTTCTATTCCTTTTGGATTCACCGAAAATCCCCCATAGCCGTTTTGCCAGTAAAAATTTTGATAATTATCTCCCTTGGTTTTAATCCATCCGGAGGAATGGGACTTTAGTTCTTCAACCAACTTCATCAGGGCAATCTTCCTTGAAAGAATGCATAGAATATGAATATGGTCGGTATATCCGCCAATTTCAATGGGCCATGATTCAAGATTCCTACATGTGCCTGCCAGATAGGCATGCAGTTCTTTGGCAATCGGTTTGTCGATAAAGGGGTAACGCCTTTTTGTACTAAAGGTAATGTGTACGTAGTTCTTAACTAAAGATTGTGGCATAATCTTGGGTCATTACGCCCCGATAGGGCTAGGTTATTACGCCCCGTTGGGGCTAATTAATATATCTTTTTAGCATCAGGCCTTACAGCCTGTGCTAAATATGTCGCCCCTTTGGGGCTTATTCTAATAAAGCCACTAGGGCGCGATAATTAGCAATGGTTGAAAGGCCTTCAATTATTAATAGGAGCAAAAGCAGCCTTTAGCCCCAAAGGGGCGAAATAGTTTGATTTTTACCTTCTTCTTAACGACCTCCCGATTCTTCAAATTATTAAAGGCCTCTCCTTTCTCTAGCTTTAGGCCTCACCCTTACTTCAGCTCTCACCGGATAATGATCAGAGATAAACAAATCATCTTCCCGAACCTCATCCACTGCATGTTCCAAAACATCAAAAAAGGCATTGACAAAAATAAAGTCGATTCGTGTACCTTCAAATTGGGGATCAAAGGCATTGTAAGAAATATTTCCTCCACTGGTGTTTTCGGTAAGATCTTCTGCATTCCACAAAAAAGCCTGATCATTACCACCTGATGTTAAATGTT